>JAUNBX010000014.1 GCA_030526875.1 Clostridium perfringens
TGAATCAAGCAATAAGAGGATATAAAGAAATAAATCTTAGAGGAATGAAAATGGTAAAGAAAGGTGGCTACTTTGCAACTTGTTCTTGTTCTCACTATATGAGTGAAGAACAGCTTAAAAAGACAGTTTTAGAAGCTGCTCATGATGCGAGAAGAACTTTAAGACAAATTGAAGTTAGAACTCAAAGCTCAGACCACCCAATCCTTTGGAATTCTGACGAATCTTATTATTTAAAATTCTTTATATTCCAAGTTGTTTAATTAAAAATATTCCATAAATTTCTTTGAATTTTCCAAATGATTTTGGATAATATAATAGTGTAGCAAGGATGGTTATGGAGAATACCCACTTTAGCTACTTTAACTTAAATATTGTATAGCACGGCTATGTAATATTTAATTTATATAAATATGGGGCTATATTAAATATAAACTTTCATAATATATTAAATACATTGTGAGGGAACATATTTAATATAGTCTTTTATTTTATTATTAATCTTGTAATCTCACTTCCATTAATTCTAATCATAATATTTCAATTCTTTAGTCCATTATTAAAAAATATAAAAATTATTTAATCCATTTTTATATTTTTCTTTAAAATCTATTTATTTATGCTTATTTTTAATATAATCTTTAATCCATTTTGATATTATTTTAATATACTTTTATCCATTATTAATAATTTGTTAACTTTTTTCCTGTATTATTTCTATATAATTATATAAGGTGGTTTATATTTTAATGTTTGCTAGTTCAATATATCTTAAAACCAATATAAATTAAAAATTATCTTCTAACATTAAAATTAAACAAAATAAATTTATAAATTACTAAGGAGGAATTGTGCACCTTCGCACATAATACACAATGACAGAAAAAATTAATAATCTAGATAACAAAACAAAAGGACTATTGTACATACTTTTATTTGGTCTATTTTTAGCTATCATGAACACTTTTTTAAAGTCAGCAGGACATATTCCTGTTGCTGAAAAAACTGTCTATAGAAATGGAATCTGTGCCCTTGCCGGATTTATCGCCGTTGCTAAAACTTATGGGTTTAAGGATAAGAGCCGCTACTTTGGAAATAGAAAAAATATTTTAGGTCTTTCCTTAAGAACTATATGTGGAATACTTGGAATCACAGCTAACCTTTATGCACTTCAATATTTAATTTTATCAACATCTAGTGTGCTTCAAGATTTAAGTGTATTTTTTGTTGTAATATTCTCATTTATTTTCTTAAAAGAAAAGGTTAGATTATGGCAAGTTGTTTTAATTTGTCTTGGATTTATAGGGGCATTAGTAGTAATAAACCCAGCTAGTGCAAAATTTGCTATTGTTCCCTCTCTTGCTGCCATTTTTGGAGCTGCAATGAATGGTGGAGACGCTGTTTCTATGAGATTTTTAGGTAAGAAAGCTTCCCCATCTACTGTAGTATTTTTCTACAATTTTGCATCAGCAGTAATACTTATTCCATTTATGTTAATGGACTATAAGGTTTTATCAGTGCATACAACTATATTTTTAATCCTTGCAGGGCTTTGTTATATTGTAGTTGAATTTGCTATGGTTTCAGCGTATAAATATGCTCCTGGTAAAGAAATTGCCATTTTCTCTTATGTTGATATAGTATTTTCCGCTGCCTTTGGATTTATTGTATTTGGAACTTTCCCAAAAGTAACAGCAATAATAGGTTATGTAATAATCATAGTTGCTGCCATACTTTTAGTTTTATATAACTTTAAAATTAAAGATTCTAATTCAAAACTAAAAACTAATTCATAAAGAAAAAACTATGCCTTTAATATCTAGGCATAGTTTCTTCACACATTTATTTTAAAACTCTTATGAAATTTATCAACAATTAACTTTATAAAAGCTTATATCTAATAAATATTTAACCGTCTTTATTTCTAAACTATAAAATTTCTATTTTATCTTCTCTAAAAACAGGAACTATATCTGTTAAATCCTTAGAGGAACAATAAGCCAAATCCTCTTGTAATCCTAAAGATGTTAAAATATTAAAATGTCTAGCATTTTTAATAAATGACGTTATATCTTTATTGTTTTCATATATATATCTTGCTGTTTTTGCTATATCAGACACCTCACAGGATTTTTCATTTAGCAAATTATCTATCATATATCCTGTACAGATAAAGTCATCCATAGAAAATTCACCATTTGTTCCTGCATTTATAAAGACAACATCTTTATTTAATTCTATAAGTTTTTTAGCTACAGCTAATCCATTTATCATAGAACCAATTAAAATCAAATCAGCCCCTTTACAAAGGTTTAATGCTCTTGTACCATTAGTTGTAGATAAAACTACTGTTTTGTTTAATATCTTTTCCTTAGTATACTCTAAAGGAGAATTAGAAAAATCAAAGCCTTCTATTCTTAATGCTTTTCTCTCTCCACCTAAAACAACTTCTTTCCCAATATTTTTAAGTTCCTTAGCTTTTTCAAAAGTTTCTTCTACAGTTAAAATTGGAATTACACTTTTTGCTCCATTTTTTAAAGCTGTAGTTATAACAGTTGTAGCTCTTAACATATCAATAACTACAACTACCTTTTCTTTTATTTTACTTTCTTCTATATAATCTGCTGAAATTATTAAATCTATTTTCATAAAAACTCCCCTAATTTCACTTTAACTTAATACTATTTAAAGTTTTTCCCTTGATAAATATCATTATCCTCTAAAGCTTTATCTATAGCATTTAAAACTTCCCATTTCTTTAAACTCCACATTGGTCCAATTAAAAGACTTCTTGGGGCATCTCCTGTAAGCCTATGAACTACCATATCCTGTGGAATTCTAGATACTCCGTCACAAACAAGGCTTACATAATCTTCTTTAGATAAAAACTTTAATCTACCTTCTTCATAGTCTTTAACCATTTTAGTATTTTCCATAAGGTGAAGAAGATGAAATTTAATCCCCTTAGCACCGCTATGTGCTATATAATCAACGGTTTTTAACATATCTTCTTTAGTTTCTTGTGGAAGTCCAAATATACAATGAACTACTGTATCTATGTTTCTTTTCTTTAACATTTCCATAGCTTTATCAAAGGCTTTTAAATTATATCCTCTATTAAAACTTTCTGCTGTTTTATCATGAATTGTTTGAAGGCCAAGTTCCACCCATGTATAAACCTTTTTATTCATCTCTTCTACTAAATCTAAAACCTCTTCATTTATACAATCTGGTCTTGTGGCAATGGCAAGGGCTACAACTCCATCATTTGAAATTGCATCTTCATACTTTTCTCTAAGTTCATTAACTGGTGCATAAGTATTGGTATAAGCCTGAAAATACGCTATATACTTTCCATCCTTCCACTTTTTATTCATCATACTTTTTATATTATGAAATTGCTCACTAATTGGCTTTATTCTATTGCCTGCATAATCTCCTGATCCACTAGAACTACAAAAAGTACAACCACCCTTTGCTACCTTTCCATCTCTATTTGGACATGTAAATCCACCATCTAAACTTATCTTAAAGGTTTTACAACCAAATTTTTCTCTTAGGAAATAATTTAAACTATAATATCTTTTATCTCCCCATGTCTTTTTTATATCCACAAAATTCATCCTTTCTGGGTTAAGAAAAAAAGTGCAACTATTTTCTATATTAATAGAACTATTGCACTTTTTATATTTATTATACTACAACTTATTTATTTTAAAATCTTTTGTTGATATTTTATAATTTCCAAGTAAATTCTCTACAATGCCCTCTGCATTTTTAACCCCTGTAACCTCAAAATAAACTTCGTCATCCTTATAATCTTTGTATATTAAATTATACTTCTTTGATGAGAAAGTGCTGTCTAGATCTAGACCTACAATTTCTCCTGTTGCCTTATAAAATTTAAATCTAGTTACTGAATTTTCATTTTCATAATTTACTGCAATATACGAATCATCCTTTGAAAATACTATATTTTTTATAGTGATATTATTATAAATGTCTATAGTGGTTATATTTTTTCCTACTAATTTATCAAAATAAATCTCATCTCCTTGATTTTCACCTTGGTTTCCACCTGAGCTTCCCCCACTTCCTTGACCACCTTGACTTCCACTTTGCCCACTACTTTGACTTGCAGTTTGAGTAGATTCATCTATTTCAACTACTCCAACATAAGTGCTTAGCCCATCTGTTGTACTTAAAGCAACATTTTGCCCTGTAAAAGATATACCAACAGGACCATATTCTTTATTAGGAACCTTTAACATAACTACATCTCCACTATCGTTTTGAGAATATACTGCATCAGGTAAGTTTTTCATCATCATTATGTTAGCTATTTCAACTTCATCTTCTTTTCTTATTTTTAATTGCTGACCTTCTCTAAAGACCTCATATTGTGGAACTGCCTTAGCTGATTCTACTTTATATGTGTTATCTTCTTTTCCTATTGTAAGATAATAACTTTGAAGATATGCTCTTGGTTCATTTTTCATAGCCTTTATAATTGTGTATTCATAAAGAGCACTTAACCCATTTTGATTTGCTTCTTCCTGTCTTATTCCTAAAACCTCAACATTTGTATTTATTTCTCCATCAAATCCTTTTTGAAAATCACCACTTCCTAAGGACTTCATACCTTTAACATCTCCAATTGCAAATGCATTCATATATGTATCCGCTATGCTAGATGCTATGTTATTATCAAAGCTTAAGTTTATAACTTCCTCTTTTTGTTCCTCTGTTTCTTTCTCACTTCTATAACATCCACAAGTAAAAATCATTAAAGTAGATAAAATAAATACTATTAATTTTTTCATGAAGTATTGCCACCTCTTTTCCTAACTATCTTATGTCTACTATTTTTAATATTTCCACACAATAAATACAGTATTATCTTTTCCAAAATCAACAAATCTATGATTGATTTTATGAATAAACTAAGGTTTATTTAATATATTTATTTAAGGGGGGATGAACTTGAAAAATTTTATTAAAGTATTTCAAATAGCAGCTGTTTTTATTGGAACAATAGTTGGTGCTGGACTAGCTTCTGGAAAAGAAATAATAACCTTCTTTACTAAATATGGTTATGTAAGTTTTTTAGGAATTTTATTAACAGGTGTATTTTACATATTTATATGTAGCATCATATCAAAGATAAGTATAGAGTATAGACTAAACTCTTATAGCGAAGCTATAAACCTTGTAAGTCCTAATATCTTAGGGAAAATCACAGGTGTTACAACAACATTTTACTTAATATCTAGCGCGTCCATAATTTTAGCTGGTAGTGGCGCACTTTTACATCAATTTTTTGGTATACCTAAAATAGTAGGTTCACTTATAATGGCTATCATTGCATCTTTTGCACTTCTTCGTGAGACAAATGGATTGGTGGAAATAAATTCAGTTATTGTTCCAGCTTTAGTTACTGTAATAACACTTATTATGATTTTATACTTCATGTTTTGTAGACAAGACCTTACAATATCAAATATTTTATCTATTAAAGCAGTAAAAGACTCTGGTTGGTTAACATCTACAATTTTATACGCAGGTTATAATACACTTTGTTGTTGTGGAGTAATTGTACCTTTAAGCTATGAAACATCTGATAGAAAATCAATGATAAAAGGAATTATTTTAGGATCATCAGTTCTTGCTATACTTTGTATTTTTATAAACGCAATGCTTATGGTAAATCAACCTTATATCTATAAGTATGATATACCACTTCTTTATGTTGCTGATAGATTTGGAAAACCTATTCAAATCTTACTGCTTACAATAATCTTAGCTGAGATGTTCTCAACAGAAGTTTCAGATGTATACTCAATAAGTAAAACTTTAAATAAATCTTTTAAAGTTAAATATAAAAATGCTATATTTCTTGTTCTTTTAATTGCACTTCCTATATCACTTATAGGTTTTTCTAATCTTATATCAACACTATACCCTATCTTTGGCATGCTAAGCCTTATCTTTATAGCACAGTGTTGTTACTTTTATTTCTTTAAAATGAAAAGAAAAAGATAGCTTTTATAAAATAATCCACAACATAATTAATAAAATTTTAAGTATGTTGTGGATTATTTTTATTTTATCCATCTTTATATATAATAATATACTTTTGGTACTTCCTCTTCATAGGCTGATATAATTGGAGGAGTAAATATCTTTCTTAAATTCCCTTCATCTCCCCTAAGTTCAGCTATTTTAGTGACTCCTACGAAAATAGCTGATATTTTATACCATGTTGCATAATCTACAACCCCTGTTACTGGTAAGCCAAAAGTTTGTTGAAATACTTTAACTGAATTTTCAGTAGCGCTACCGTATATCCCATCTACAGCTAATTTAGGTATTAGCGGAAAAGATTTAGATATAGTATTTAACTGTGATTGAATTGTTCTAACCGGACTTCCACTTGAACCTAAACTAAGTGTATAACCAGGATAAGACTCTGGAATACCTAATACCTTTGGTGCTGTTACAAGGTTTATATTATCACCATAATAATAGGTTAATATTTCATATGGGGTATCTCCTTGATCCCCTAAATATTTAGAGCCCCATTGGGATAGTCCATTACAGGTAACTGTAGTTCCGTTACAAAATTGAGATAAAAGAGGTTGTTTAGCATTTTGTCTTTGTATATAAGTTGAGAATATCTCATCAACTATTTGTGCTATATTTTCATATATATTTCTGCCATAACTAAAGGCTTGATCATAAGCTGTAGAACTAGTTATATCAAAGTTTTTCCCCTGTCCTCTATACCATTCTGTATATATCCTATTTAAAGTAAATGATATTATAGAATAAATATTTGCCCTTATTGTGCTATTTGGCCATGTTGAATATATTTCACAAGATGCCACATTTTCTATATATTCATTATAAGGAACTGTATAATTGGGTACTGAATTATCATTTGGATTTCCTGCATGAACTCTTATATATTGTGGAACAACTGGCTCTGGAAGTACTACTGTTCCTTGTGGTTTAGGTAATGGCTTTTCCTCTGCTTCTGGTATCTTAGGAGGATAATTTCCAACCTGAACATTAGCAGGAATACTGATTATAGTTTCTTGTCTTGAGGACTGACTAGTTGCTCTAAAATTTATCCTTTGAAAAGCAATTCTTTCAGGGTAAATCTGAATTCCTTTAATTACAACAGTATTGTAGCCATCTTTTTCTACTGTTATATCAACAAAGCTATACGGAATAAGCCCTGGAGTATAAGAATTTTCTATTGGAGGTGCATCTAAGTCTATAATCTCAGCTAAACCTGATGAATTTGTATAAATTTCTACATTTTCTCTTGTAGCGGCACCATTTCCATCAGTAGGTGTTACTATTATCTTAGCTTTATTTACAGGAATATAAGTATTTTCACTAAAACATTGAATTTTTAAAGAACCCGTAGCCATATATTATTTCTCCTTAAAATTACTTTACATATAGTAAGGTACTTTTGGTATCTCGTTTTCGTAAGCAGATATGATTGGTGGAATAAATATTTTTCTTGAAACTTCTTCATACCCTCTAAGTTCGGCTATTTTAGTAACCCCTACATATATATCAGATATTCTGTACCAAGTTGCATAGTCTACAACTCCTGTAGACGGTAAGTTAAAATTCTGTTGAAACACTTTAACTGAATCACTTGTTCCACTTCCATATACTCCATCTACTGGAACTTTAGGTATCAATGGAAAAGCTCTAGATATTGCATTTAACTGATCTTGAATTGTTCTTACCGCTTGTCCTCTAGACCCTACCGTTAATGGTGCCCCTGGGTATGAGCTGGGGATTCCTGTTACTTTTGGAGCAGTTACAAGATTTATATTATTACCATAAAAGTATGTTAGTATCTCATACGGCGTTCTCCCTTGATCTCCTAAATATTTAGAACCCCATTGTGTCATCCAATTTGGACATTGAACATTTACACCATCACAATACTGAGTTAAAAGAGGTTGCTTAGCATTTTGTCTTTGTATATATGTTGAAAATATTTCATCAACAATTACTCCTATATTTTCATATATGTTTCTTCCATAACTAAATGCATGGTCATAAGCTGTTGAGTTTGTTATATCAAAATTCTTACCTTTTCCCCTGTACCACTCTGTATATATTCTGTTTAAGGTAAATGATATTATAGCATAAGCATTAGCTCTTATTGTACTCTCTGGCCATGTTGAATATATCTCACAAGATGCTACATTTTTTATATAATCTTTATAAGGAACTGTATAGTTAGGTGCTGAGTTATCATCAGGAACTCCTGCATGAACTCTTATAAATTCTGGAACAACTGGTTGTGGAAGCACTACTGTTCCTTGTGGTTTTGGAAGAGGCTTTTCCTCTGCTTCTGGTATTTTAGGAGGATAGTTTCCAACTTGAACATTAGCTGGAACATCAATGATTATTTCTTGTCTTGATAGTTTATCTTCATTTCTAAAATTTATTCTTTGATAGGCGATTCTGTCTGGATATATCTGAGCCCCTCTTACTAAAACAGGAATATATCCATCTCTTTCTACTGTTATATTAGCAAAACTATAAGGAATAAGACCTGGCGTTTGAGAATTTTCAACTGGAGGTGTCTCTAAATCTATAATTTCTGTTGACCCCCATGAATCTGTATAAATTTCTATATTATTTCCTATTGCAACTCCATCTACACCAGTTGGAGTTATTATTATTTTAGCTCTATTAACAGGAATATAAGTATTTTCACTAAAACATTGAACCCTAAGTGCTCCCCTAGCCATAAATTTCTCCTTAAATATAATGATATAATTTATTGTATGAAAAATTCTATAAGATGTGATTTTTAAACCATAGGCTAATTTAAAGGGAATATTATTGATCAGTTTGTATTAAATTAATTGCATTATCTACACAAACAAAACCATATCCATATGCGGGATCTGGATAGTTTAAGCCGTTTATTTGCCTTTTAGCTGCCTTACATAAATAATATTTAACTCTTCCTCCATAAAGGTATATATCGTTCCCTTTTACAATCCCCCACTCACCAAGAAGTGCACATATTCCAGCAACTGTTGGGGCTGCCATAGATGTTCCACTTTTAGTATCAAATCCACCCCCAACTATAGTAGATAATATATTTTCTCCTGGTGCTAAAATATCTGGTTTTCTGTCTCTTCCTGGTCTACTAACTCCTCTACCTGAAAAAGGAGAGAGTGTATTATTTATATAATTATAACTTCCAACTGAAATAACTCCATCTACTGTAGCCGGTATACCTAAAGTGTTTAAAACATTTGGCTGTAAAAATCTAGTTTGAGGATTTAATCCCTCTGCGATTGGTAACCATATATCAAAATACCCACTATATTCATTTAAGCTTCTTAAAATAAATACCCACTCTCCAGGAATTAATTGATTATCTAAGGTACTTATTCTTATATTAATTTGTCCTATTCTATCAAAGGGTGATGCTCCCATATTATAAGACACAAACTTAACCCTTCCTAAGGACCTTTCGTTATACCTTTGATCTAACATAATTTGCTGACTACTTATTCCTATTGGAGATATTATTTCTATGGAAAAGCTATTTAATAATGTTTTATAAAATTGAAAGGATATGGCCTGTTCTTCATTTGCTATACTAAGTGGTATTCTAAGCATAGGCACTATCTCTCCCCCTACATGATGTCCAGCGCTTCCCTCATTTCCAGCAGCCACTACTATTGTTATTCTTTCTACCACACTTATAACCTGTATATATTGTTCTAATAAACTTCTTCCATTATGACTTCCTTGATTAGTGCTTAAACTTATATTTACAGTTAAGGGCTCTTTTAACTCATAACTTTTTGCTACTAAAAATTTAAGCCCTCTCATAAGCTGAGTAGATAATGCCTTATTAAGATTACCTTCCCTTGTGATTTTCACCATGATTATGTCACTTTTATAAGCTACACCATAATTATTGAAATTTATTTTTCCACCAGCACAAGCAATTCCAGCTACATGAGTTCCGTGTCCTGAAAGGTCTTGAACTGGTACAATACTATAAGGGTCATCTGAACTTATAGCTTTATCTATATCAGCTTTGTTATATAACCTATTAGTTTCTAAATCATAAATATACTGAATTCTTGTTCCTCCAAGTTCACTATTAAATCCTGGATGTGTAAAATCAATTCCTGTATCTAAAAAACCTATAACTGTTCCTTCTCCTGATAAACCATAGGTATTCCATGCAGATTGAACACAAGATGCATTATTACTTTGATAATCAGTTGTTTCTAAGGCTTTTGGGAGTTCTACATATTGAAGTCTAACTAGTTCATCTAATCTATTAATATCAGAAACCTTTATAGATATTATTCCAAACCCATAACCTAAATCAGTAAAGGTAGCACCTATATTCTGCACATCAACTTGAAAATCAGAAGCTGGTCCTTGAAATAATACTACAAATTCTATAACTGCTCCTTGTTCTGTACTTAGTGCATTTTTAGCTATTATATCATTTAAGATATCCTGAGGAATATTTTGCAAAAACTTTGAAATTTGTCTTGAAGATTTAGCCATAACTATCTCCTAAACTATTAATTTATTCTTTATAAAATATTCTAATTATCTAAGTTAGTATACATTTTTAGATATTTAAAATTATAAATAAGTTATCCACAAAAGTTATCCACAGTTGTGGATAACTTTTCCATTTATTCATTTTTGTTCTAAATTTACTTTGATTTCATTTAACTTTATAAACTTAAAATAAAAAAAAGATTATTTCATTTAATAATTTTTAGGTATTTATAGTATCTAATAAATAACCTTTAATTAATCTTTTGAAATAACCTTTTAATTTATTTTAATCAAAATAACTTGTTATAATTTAAATATTAAATTCAATTCTATCAAGTTTTGCTATTGGTAAAACTTCCTTTGTTAATGCAGTTTCAGTTTGCATGGAGCCACCATTACTTATTAATAAAACTTTAGAATTATCTAATCTTTTTATTTGCCTAATAACTCTTATCCCTTGATATTCAACTAAGCATATAGAGTTATTTTCTATTTCCTTTATTGAATGACAAAAAGCTAAATCTTCTTTTTGAATTCTATATCCTGTCATATCATTTTTCTCTATAATAATATAAAATACTTTATCAGAAGAATGACCTTCTATTTTATTTGAAGACATAGGAAGTTGTTTATATCCTTTATTTTTAGTTAGGCTATAATCATATATTGGAACATTTTTCAAAACATTACCAAAGGCTTGATTCCAAACTTCATTAACCTCACCATCAGGCTTAGTTTTACCCTTAATAGGCGTTTTTCTTAAAGATTCAGCTACCTTTTCCTTTTGTAAATCTTCATCTGTTATAACCATGCTTATATCATTTAAATCTGTATTTAAAACTTTAGATATTTTTTCTATAAGAGATTCATTTAATATTTTTCTTCCTGTTTCAACTTCATTTATAAATTTTTCTGCAACACCTAATTTTTTAGCTAAAGCTTTTTGTGTCATTCCACTTTTTTCTCTAGCTCCCTTTATTCTTTCTCCAACTCTACTCATTTTTCTTACCTCTTTAACTATTTTATATTTTAAAAAGGTGTTTATGGTTAGCCTTAGCTACCCTAAACACCAATCTAAAACAACATGTTAGCCTTAAAAACTAAATTCTTTGTGGCTCTTCCATGTTGTCTGCATTTTCAACTGTTACTTTAGCCATAACTTGATCTTCATAAGGTTTATCCATTCCATCAGTTTTAACAGATACTATTTTATCAACAACATCCATTCCTTCTATAACCTTACCAAAACCTGCGTATTGTCTATCTAAATGTGGTGCGTTTTCAACCATTATAAAGAATTGACTTCCAGCAGAATCATTTACCATAGTTCTAGCCATTGATATAACGCCTCTTGTATGTTTTAAATCATTTTTGAAACGATTAGCTTCAAATTCACCTTTTATACAATATCCTGGGCCACCCATTCCTGTTCCTTCTGGATCTCCACCTTGAACCATAAATCCTGGTATAACTCTATGGAATATTACTCCATCATAAAAACCTTTTTTTACTAAACTAACAAAGTTTCTAACTGTATTTGGAGCTATATCTTCATAAAGCTCTATCTTTATTTTCTCTCCAGATTTCATTTCTATTGTAACTATTGGATTCATAATAATATGTGCTACCTATTAATATAATTTAATTATTATATTATTATTTAAGTAGCTTCTCCTTTCATTATTTTATTTATATGTTAAGTCTTCTTTTAATAAATTATATATTATTTTATTAATTATTTAAAGAAATACTGTTATTAAAAGTTTATATATTTATAAGTCTTTATTTTTTAGTCTATCTATTTCTTCATATAGAACCTTTATATGTTTTTTCAATTCATAAAGCTCCTTTTTGCAATCACAACCTTTAGAACTATCCTTTGAACTTTCACATTCACTATTATTAATATTTTTATTTCTTATATCATAATATCTTCCTGGACCATTTTGTAAATATTGTTGCTGTGCATTATAAGCTAATATAACTTGACTTAGTAATTGAAGCCAATTTCCAATAGCATATTGCACATTAAAAGGCATATTGTTAGCAGCAATTTGTCCTAACAAAGACCCAATCATTGTAAAAAATTCAGGATTTAAATCTTGAAATCCCCCTGGTATATCATCGCACCCTAATCCACTCTTACCACTCTCATTTTGAAAATCAGAGTAAAATTCTTTAAATAACTGTTCAAAATCCATATTTATCTCTATTATTAATATCGCTATATTAATATATATATGATTATATTATTTTTTATAATTAAAAAACAAAAAAGGATAGATTAAAGCATTATATCGCTAAACTACCCTAAAGATTTTCTATATGTTTTATTAAATACAACTTTTTATTTTGGAATAACAATAGAAATTCTATTAACCCTTAATATTAAAAAATCTAAGCTCAAAAATATTACGACAATATTAAATTATTTTTTGCTAACAAAATGTTGTTCCTCTTACCACTCTTGAATAGTCAGTATAGTTTGATAAATTTTTCACTCCAATTCTATTAATTACAGAGTCTCTTCCTTCTTTATTTATTATATCTGTAAATAAGCAACTTAAAAAAGTTGTTGGTATTCTATCTATTCCACTAAAATCTAATTCTACACTTTCGTCTTGAGTTTCATTTATATAATCTCTTAGAACTATTGCATCCTCTACATTTATAGTATTTCCTAGTACTTTTTTTACACTTATATTCATAATTATTTCCTCCTAAAGTTAACTAATTGATGTTATATTTAAAATTTTCTGATAATTCTTTCAACAACATTATAATAACATTTTGTTTTTTGTATGTCAATATTTTAACAAATATTTTTTTATAAATTAAGCTATCGTGTAAAGTAGTATACCCGATAGCTTCAGATTTTATTATTTTATTAATAATATCTTGCAAAGTTCTATTATTTTTTCATCTTCTGATGAATTAAATATCTTAACATAACCCTTTTCTTTTTGGTCATTTACCAAATCAAATTCTTCTAATTTTCTATTTAATTCTTTTACAGTCCCACAACTTCCGTCTATTATATCTACATTTTGTCCTACTATTTTTTGTATAACTTCTTTAACAAAAGGATAATGTGTACAACCTAACACTATTGTAGATATCTCACTTTGTAAGTAAGGCTTTAATATTTCTTTTAAAAATTCTCTAACCTCATCTCCAGCTAATATTCCATCTTCAACAAATTCAACTAATCCTGGAGCTGGAAGTTTAATTATTTCTCTTTCTTTATTATACTTTTCCATAAGATTATTGAATTTTTTTTCTGAAAGCGTCATAGGTGTTGCCATTATTATTATTTTACCTTGCTTTTTTGACTCCACAGCTGGCTTTATAGCTGGCTCTATACCTATTATAGGTATTTCCTTATATGTTTCTCTTAGGTCCTTTATAGCCGCTGATGTAGCTGTATTACAAGCAATAACCACAGCCTTAACTCCTTGTTCTATAAAAAATTTCATAGCATTAAAAGTTAACTCTCTTACTTCATCAACATTTTTAACACCATAAGGAGCATTTTTAGAATCTCCAAAATATATGTAATTTTCAGTAGGCAAAAGTTCTACTGCTCTTTTCATAACACTTATGCCACCTACCCCTGAGTCAAAAAAACCTATAGGACTATTTTTATCAATTATATTATACATTTTTCAATATCACTCCTACACTCCATTATAAATACTAAAATTATTTTATACCTTTATGGTGAATAAATCCATAACTTAATTTAATGTAATCCATTATTATCTTTATATATCTTTAATTTTATAAAGCTCCCTTATAACCTAGATAAAATATTTAATCCTTTAATAATAAATTTATTTCTTTTCATACAAAATTATATCTTCAATTTGTTATAAAAAAATACCTAGACATCTTTAAAAATCAAATTAATCTTTAAAGAAATCTAGGTATTTAAAGAAAAAGCATTGTTCTTATTTTTAAATATTTAAAAATAAGTTATACCTTTTTTTCTATTAATCTTCTTTGCTACAGCTAATATTTTTATGGTATTTATGGCATTTATGTACTTTTAAGCAAACAATTGTCCCTACAACCATCATTCCTACTGCACAATCTAAAAGAATTGCATTTTTTAATTTTCTATCCTCTTTTATTAATTGAGCAACAGCTTTTTTTAACTCACAATCCTTTTTACTAACCTTATCAAACTTATTAAACTTTTCAAGCATTTCTAACATTACAATCACTCCTTTTCTAAATTATATCAAATCCTTTTCATTGCCACAAACTTCACATTTATTGTTTCCTCTTCATATGCCTTAAATACTACTCAATTATTAGCTTTTTTTCTACAATTAATAGGAATATAGAATTTATTACTATTAAAAATAATCCACAGGAAAAAAAGTTTTTAATCCTGTGGATTATTTTTGCTTTAATTACATTTCACTTAAATTAAATACTTCTAAATTATTGTTTTCCACTCCACTTATTTTAACATCTACTAATGCTTTTAATGTATCAAGTGAAGTTATAACTCCTATATTTCTTTCAACAGCTGCTCTTCTCATAAGGAAGCCATCTCTCTTTGAATCATTTGCCTTAGTTGGTGTATTTACAACTAAATCTATTTGTTTGTTCTTTATAAGATCCATTAGATTTGGAGATTCCTCTCCTATTCTAGCAATTTCTTTTGCATCTATTCCAGCTTCTCTTAAAAGTCTAGTTGTACCTTCTGTAGATACAAAATTAAATCCTAATTTATCTAAATCTTTAGCAATTGCTAAAAATTCTTTTTTATCATGATCATTTACAGTTGCAAGAATTGTTTTGCTTCCTGTTCCAACATACATTGATGCTCCTAAGAATCCTTTGTATAATGCTTCTTCTAAGTTTCTACCTACACCTAAAACTTCTCCTGTTGATTTCATTTCAGGTCCTAAACTTACTTCAACATTTGGAAGTTTTTGAGTTGAGAATACTGGAACTTTAACAGAAACTAATTTTGGTTCTTTAAATACTCCTGTACCATAACCTAAATCTTTTAATTTTTCTCCAAGCATTACTCTTGTGGCTATATCTACTATTGGAACTGTGCTTACTTTTGATATATATGGAACTGTTCTAGATGCTCTAGGATTAACTTCTATCACATAAAGATTATTTTCAAATTCAATAAATTGAATGTTTATCATTCCTCTTATTCCAATTTCTAAAGCAAGTTTTTTAGTATATTCTAATACATCATTTCTTATTTTATCGCTTAAGTGTTGTGGAGGATACATAGTTATACTATCTCCTGAGTGAACACCAGCTCTTTCTAAATGTTCCATGATTCCTGGGATTAAAACATCTTCTCCATCTGATATAGCATCTACTTCTATTTCTCTACCCATTAAATATTTATCTACAAGTATTGGGTTTTTAGTGTCTTTTTCAAAAGCATTCTTTAAATAGAACATAAGCTCATCTTCATCATGAGTTATTTCCATTCCTTGGCCACCAAGTACAAAGGAAGGTCTAACAAGTACTGGGAATCCAAGTCTTCTTGCTTCTTGCAATCCTTCTTCAACATTCCATACACCTTTTCCTTTTGGTCTTGAAATATCTAACTTTTCTAAAAGTTCATCAAATTGTTCTCTATCCTCTGCTAAATCTATTTGATCAGAAGTGGTTCCTAAAGTTACTATGTTCTTTTCTTTTAAGAACTTAGCAAGTTTTATTGCTGTTTGACCACCAAATTGAAGTATAACTCCATCTGGTTTTTCTTTGTCTAATATATTTAAAACATCTTCCTCTGTTAATGGTTCAAAATATAATTTATCAGATATACTAAAGTCTGTACTTACTGTTTCAGGGTTATTGTTTATAACTATTGTTTCTATTCCAAGGTTTTTAAGTGCTATTACACAGTGAACTGAAGAATAGTCAAATTCAATACCTTGACCTATTCTAATTGGACCTGAACCTAAAATAGCAACTTTCTTTCTATCTGAAACTTCAACTTCGTCATATTGTTCATATGTTGAATAATAGTATGGTGATAATGCTTCAAACTCTCCACCACAAGTATCAACCATTTTATATGCAGGTTTAACATTCCAAATCATTCTTAATCTATAGACTTCTTCAGGTGATACTCTTAGCATATCCGCAATAGCTTTATCTGAAAATCCTCTTCTCTTTAATTTATATAACCATTCTTTAGTCATATCATCTAAGCTAGATTTTTTAAGCTTTTGTTCTTCATCTACAAGCCATCTGAATTTTTCTAAGAAGAATATATCTATACCTGTTATTTTAGAAACCATATCTATTCTATAGCCTCTTCTTAACATTTCAGTTAAAGCAAATATTCTTTCATCATCTGGAGTTATAACTCTTTCTCTTAATTCATACATAGAAAGTTCTTGGAATTTTTTATGTTCTAAAGAGTATCTTCCTATTTCTAATGATCTAATTCCTTTTAAGAAAGCTGACTCAAAGTTGCTTCCTATAGCCATTATTTCTCCAGTTGCCATCATTTTAGTTCCAAGGGCTCTATCTGCACTTTGGAATTTATCAAATGGCCATTTTGGAATTTTTACAACTACATAGTCAAGGGATGGTTCAAAGCATGCATATGTCTTTTGAGTTACTGCATTTTTTATTTCATCTAATCCGTATCCTAAAGCTATTTTTGCAGCAACCTTTGCTATTGGATATCCTGTTGCTTTTGAAGCTAAGGCTGATGACCTTGAAACTCTAGGGTTTATTTCTATAACAGCATATTCAAATGAATGTGGGTTTAATGAGAATTGAACATTACATCCACCCTCAATTCCAACAGCATCTATTATTGCTAAAGATGCATCTCTTAACATTTGATATTCTTTATCTGATAAAGTTTGGCTAGGTGCAACAACTATTGAATCTCCAGTATGTATACCAACTGGGTCTATGTTTTCCATGTTACAAACAGTTATGCAGTTTCCTTTAGAATCTCTCATAACTTCGTATTCTATTTCTTTCCAACCCTTAACACTCTTTTCAAGTAAAACTTGACCTATAGTGCTTAGTTGTAATCCTGAGCTTAATATTTCTCTAAGTTCTGGTTCATTGCTAGCTATTCCACCACCAGTTCCTCCAAGAGTGTATGCTGGTCTTACTATAACTGGGTATCCTATTTCTTTAGCAAATTCAATTCCTGCTTCTAACTCAGTTATTATTTCACTTTTTATAACAGGTTGATTTATTCTGTTCATCATGTTTCTAAATAGTTCTCTATCTTCACCTTCTTTAATTGAAGATATTGATGTACCTATTACTTTAACATTGTATTTATCTAAAATTCCTGCATCATTTAAATCTACAGCAAGGTTTAGTCCTGTTTGACCACCCATTCCTGCTAATAATGAATCTGGTCTTTCTTTTGCTATTACTTTTTCTAAGAACTCTAAAGTTAAAGGTTCTAAATAAACTTTATCTGCAACTTCTCTGTCAGTCATTATAGTTGCTGGATTTGAGTTTACAAGTACAACTTCAACTCCTTCTTCTTTTAAGGCTTGACATGCTTGTGTTCCTGAATAATCAAACTCTGCTGCTTGACCTATTATAATTGGGCCTGAACCTATTACTAAAACTTTCTTTATATCTTTATTTAATGGCATAATATTCTTTCCTCCTATAGTGCATACTTCATAAATTCATCGAATATATATTCACTGTCTTTTGGACCTGGGCAAGCTTCTGGATGAAATTGAACAGAGAATATTGGCATATTTTTATGTCTCATTCCTTCTACTGTGTCATCATTCATACTTACATGAGTTACTTCAAATCCTTCTGGCATTTTAGCTACATAATATCCATGGTTTTGTGATGTTATGTGAACTCTATCATTTAAAAGATCTTTTACAGGGTGATTGCATCCTCTATGACCAAATTTTAATTTTTCAGTCTTTCCATTAAAAGCTAGTGCTAATAATTGATGTCCTAAGCATATTCCTACCATTGGTTTTTCTTTAGATATTTTTCTTATTTCTTCAATAGCATACCCCATATCTTCTGGATCTCCAGGGCCATTTGATAAAAATACTAAATCAGGATTTACATTTAAAACTTCTTCCGCTTTAACATCATGTGGGAATACTGTTACTTTACAATCTCTTTTAACAAAATTTCTTACTATGTTTTCTTTCATTCCAAAATCAATCATAGCAACATGTTTTCCTGTGCCATTTAGTTCATATATTTCTTTAGTTGAAACTTTTGAAACTGCATCTTTGTTAGAAAAAGCATTTAGTTTTTGATTTATTTCTTCTTCTGAATGCTCATCTAAGGCTATTATGCCCCTCATTGTACCATTATTTCTTAATATTTTTGTAAGTGCTCTTGTATCTATTCCATCTAAACCTAAAATCTTGTTTTGGTTTAAATAAGTTTCAAGTTCTAATTCACATCTAAAGTTATTTGGATATTGACATTTTTCTCTTACTATAAATCCTCTAACCTTTGGTTTATCAGATTCAACATCCTCTAAATTTATTCCATAATTTCCTATTAGAGGATATGTCATAGTGACTATTTGTCCATAATATGATGGGTCTGTTAAAACCTCTTGATATCCTGTCATTCCAGTGTTAAAAACAACTTCACCAACACATTCTTTTAAGTATCCAAATGCTTTACCTTCAAATACAGTACCATTTTCTAATATAAGCTTTGCTTTCATAAAACTGCCTCCTTTAAATATTTATAAAACACACTTTATAAGGAATTTAAGTATTATCTATTTAAAAAAAGGAAAAGGTAACATGGAGATTAAAATCTTTATTTTTTTAATCCCCTGTTACCTAAATATATTTTCAATTCTTATAAAATTCAAAGTTATTATGTTTTGTAATAGATTTTGTCCACTTTTACTTATCATAATTATACCTCTTTCTGGCCTCACAGGACCAATTTAAAGTGTATTGTTTATAAATTCTTATTAAACATATTTTAGTCTAATTATTTTAAATCGTCAATAAAATTATTTATTTAACAAAAAAATTTCTATTTGCTTTTTTGTTTAAATTTTCTATAAAAATAAGTTAAGGTGCTAGAAAATCTCTAACACCTTAACTTAATTTCAACCTATACCTTTGTCCTATTGAATATTTACTTTAACATTATGATATATATATAATATTTTGTCAACATTATTAATTATGAACAAAATATTATTAAGCAAATCATAAAATTTTAATTATTACATATTCTTATAATATAATATTATTTAGGAGTTTTTTATGGAAATTATTTACCCTGATGAATTTATAGAATTTATTAATGAAAATAAAGACATAGATTCCCCAACTGAAATTAACCTTACTGATGAAACATATGACTACCCCCTTAGAGAGGATTCTGATAATCCTACTGATGACTATGATGATTATAACTTTGATGAATCTTATAATTATATAAATGATTACGATTATAATAGCTATGATTATCTTAGCAATTATGATTATAGAGACTCTGAAGATGATTCTTCTAAAAATACTGGAAACGATGATAAAAAAGACCCATTAATTAAAAATCAATTAGTTAAAATTAAAATACCCTATATAGATGTAAGACGACTTAGACCTCCATTTCCACCTTTTACTCCATGGCAAGGACCTTGGTGGCCTTGGAATTGGCCTTGGTCTAGTCACTATCCTTGGAACTATCCTTGGTCTATGCATAAGAACGATTGTTGTGATAGCCATGGACACTGTCACTGTGGCTCAAAACATCCTAGAGAAAATTATGATGATAAAGAGCAAAGAACATATAATGATGATAACTACGCTTCTGACTATGATGTAGATTATGAAGATATAGACCTTTATAATGATATATCAGATGATATAAGAACAATGATGCAGCCTGGTGGTGGACAACATTCTGATTTTAAGCCTCCTTCTGCCCCTCCACCCCCTAAAGTTCCTTCAAAAAATGCAAAAGATGTTATGATTCTAAGTCATGATGGTCCAGGTTCTGGCACATCTACTTATGGTCCAACTCATGGAGGACCTGGAGGTCCAGGTGGTCCAGGTCATGGTAAATATATATCTCCTGGGTATTTAAGAAGGTGCATGTTTAGGCTGATTTATGTATGGGAAATAAATGGACGAGGCTACTGGGCTTATTTAACTAGAGTTGACAGAAATTTTGTATCTGGTTGGAGATGGATGGGCCGTAGATGGACTCCATTTAGACAAAATATAAGAAGAATTGACTCCATCTTATGTAATGCTCGCTAAAATAATTTTTTAATATACTATTAAAGCTATATCAAAATAATAGTTACAATAACTTATACTTTATTGTAATAAATATTATGATATAGCTTTCTTACTTCTACTTATCTTTATATTTTTTTAAGTCTAATCTTAAATTATTATATTTTTTAGTTGAATCTTTAATATTTTCATAGTCTGAATTTTTTCCATAAGTATCTATTTCTTTGCTATTTTTTACATCATGATTTAAACTTCCAGGACCATTCATACATCCTCCTGTGCAAATCATACCCTCTAAGAAGTTACATTGTAATCTTTTAAACTTAGCTTGAGTAAGCTTAGAGTCACACTCTTTTATACCATTTGCTGATTGAGGATTAAAATAAACATCCTTTCCATATTCACTAACTACGTGTTTTACTGCTTCTAAAACCCCTCCTGACCTTGCAAACATTCTCCCATAAAGGGAGCCATTTTCACTTACACCCTCTAGACACGTATCTATTAATATATCTTTAGAATCAAGGATTGCTAAAAGCTCTTCAAAAGTCATTGCATAGTCTACATCACCTTTTATCTCCGTTCTTAAAATCTCCATTTTTTTAGCCATACAAGGCCCTATAAATACTACCTTTGCATCTTTATTGTCATTTTTTATAAGCCTTGCAATAGCCACCATAGGAGATACTGTATTTGATATATTACTTTTAAGCATTGGATATTTCTTTTCTATAAAAGAAACAAAGGATGGACAACAACTTGATGTTAAAAATGATTCTTCTCCATAATTTGCAAATTCATTAAATTCATGAAGAGCTACTAAGTCAGCTCCTAAAGCTACCTCTAATACATCATCAAAACCTAATGCTTTAATTGCTGTTATGACTTTATTTATATTGTTTCCTTTAAATTGCGATGCAATAGCTGGTGCAATAATTGCATAAACCTTTTTCGAATCATCTTTTATAAGGTTTATTACATCCACTATAGATGATTTATCCATTATAGCTCCAAAAGGACAATTAACAACACATGCTCCACATTGAATACATTTATCATTATCTATTACAGCCTTTTTACTCTCAGTATTATATGATAATGCCTTAGGATAACATGCTTTCATGCAAGGTCTTTTAACCTCTGCTATAGCATCATAAGGACATGCCTCCTTACATTTTCCACACTCTTTACACTTTGAATAATCTATTTTTGACTTCTTACTATCAAAACTTATTGCTCCAAATCTACAACTTTCATGACATTTTTTAGCTAAGCAACCTCTACATGCATCTGTAACTATAAATCTATTTATAGAACACTCATCACAGGCTATATCTATAACTTCAATAACGTTATCATTAGTTTTATCTCCACCTAATGCTAGTTTTATTCTTTCATCTACAATTGCTCTCTCTTTATAAATACAACATCTAACATTTGGCTTTAAATCATCAACAACTTCCCTTGCTATATTTAAAATATTATCATTTAAAGTATTATCAAATGCATTTTCAGAAACTCTTTTTAAAACTTCATATTTTAACATTTGAACTAATGTATCAAATTTTATGTGTTTTTTATTAGCATCTTTTCCCATAAATAAAATACCCCCAAAAATCCAACCTAATATATATTTAAATCTAATAATCTTTAAGCTATATAAATAACTATTATTCTAAATTAAATAAATATATGATTGAACTTTTGAGGATACTATACATATTAAAAGCTATTATGAGATTTTATTATCTAAAAATTGAACTCTCCACTTTTTCCACCAGTCTTCTTTAAAAGATGGATATCTCCTATAACCATTCTTTTATCTACTGCCTTACACATATCATAAATTGTAAGAGCTGCAACACTTACAGCAGTTAAAGCCTCCATTTCAACACCTGTTTTTTCAAAAACTTTTACCGTTGCTGTTATGTTTATCTCTAAGTTTTCTTCATCTATATCAAAAGTTACACCACTTCCTGTAAGCATAAGTGGATGGCACATAGGAATTAAATTTGATGTTTGCTTTGATGCCATTATACCTGCAACCCTTGCAACCCCTAAAACATCGCCTTTTCCTATTTTTCCTGCTTGGATTAAATCTAAAGTTTCTTTACTAACTTTTATTTTTCCAATAGCAGTTGCAACTCTTTCTGTCTTTTGCTTTTCAGTAACATCTACCATAATAGCATTTCCCTTGCTATCAAAGTGAGTAAATTCATTTGCCATAATCTTTACACCTCCTTATTTATTTTTTATAAAGTAATTCTCGAATCTTTGAAAAATTGCATTTATTAAAATAATATCTTACATATCCATTGAATTTATTTCTATTTACCAAATGAACAATGTGGGAAAGTACAAACCTTACAATCTAAACAAAATCCACCATGTCCAAGTTTTGCTATATCTTCAAAAGTAACTTTCTCATTTGCTAATACTCTTGGTAAAACTAAATCAAAAACAGTTCTCTTATTGTACATTACACAACCTGGAAGACCTAATATAGGAACATCACCATTATATGCAACTAAAAGCATAGCACCTGGTAAAACTGGTGAACCATAAGTTACAAGGTCTGCACCTGTTTCTTTAATAGCAGTTGGTGTCATATCATCTGGGTCAACTGACATACCACCTGTACACATTACAAGTTCTGCACCATCATTTAAAGCATCTTTTATAGCTTCTGTTATTTTTTCTTTATCATCTGGTAGAATTACTTGTCTTACAAGTTCACAATTATATTCTTTAAGCTTTCTTTTTACAGCAGGTCCAAAGGCATCTTGAATTTTACCTGAGTAAACTTCACTTCCTGTTGTTATCATATAAGCTTTTTTAGGATATATTTTTTTAACTTCCATTATTTTATCTTTTATAAGTTCTTCTGCCCTTTTTATTTTTTCCTCTTCTATAACTAATGGAATTATTCTTGTTCCACCTAATTTTTCACCTTTTCTAACAGGAGTGTTATTATGTATTGTAGCAACCATCATTTCACCTAAAGAGTTAATCTTTAAAAGTTCCTCTTCATTAACCTTTAAAAGACCATCTTCTTTTGCAAAGAAATCTATTTTACCTTCTTTTATTTCTGCACCAAATTCTATTCCATCACCACAAACTATATCTCTAAGTCTTTCTGCTGCTTCATTTTCATGAAGAATTCCTTCTTTATATTCCCAAACATAAATATGTTCTTTTCCACAGCTTAATAACTTTTCAATATCTTCTTCTTGAATTATATGTCCCTTTTGAAAGGCTCTACCTTTAAACTTTCCTGGTATTATTTGAGTTATATCGTGACATAAAACCATTCCTACTGCATCACGTACATTTACTTTCTTCATCTTAATCCACTTCCCTATTTTATGTATTTAAAGAATCATTAACAACATTAGATAATTCTAAAAACTTTTTTGTTTTAGCAGTGAATTATCTAATATCATTATATCACCTCTTTTATTTTCTTGCGCAATCTTTTGCTGTCTCATTTAGTATATCAATTCCATGTTTTAAATCCTCTAAAACAAACTCTAAAGCCTCTTCACAAGCCTTTGGGCTTCCTGGAAGATTTACTATTAATGTTTTATTTCTTATTCCTGATGTCGCTCTAGATAGCATAGCTCTTTTTGTTATTTGTAAACTATACATTCTTATAGCATCTGCTATTCCTTGTGCTTCTCTTTGTATAATTTCCTTTGTAGCCTCTGGAGTTACATCCCTTGGAGAAAATCCTGTTCCACCTGTACTTAAAACTAAATTTACTTTTAAATCATCACTCATTTTTATAAAAGCTTCCTTTAGCATTTCCTTATCATCTGGAACTAAAATATATTCTTGAACCTTAAATCCTCTATCTTCAACATATTTTTTTATAACTTCCCCACTTTTATCTTCTCTTTTTCCTTGGTATCCTGAATCACTACTTGTTATAATTCCTACTGTATACATAAATTTTACCTCCTGAACATTTTAATAAATTCTTAATCTTTGTCTATTTTGAAGTAAATTTGCTAATTGTTTAAAAAATTCTTTGCTAAATCAAAGTCTTCTATAAAAAATCTATAGTTCTACATCTTCTACAACATCTGCTAGAGTTTTATAATCATTAATATTTACTTCTAAAACTCCATCTAAATTAAGCTTTATATCACTAGCTACTGCAATTAATTTTTCCTTTGGTGTTATAATTTTTTCACTTACTTCACTTCTAAAAACTTCAATCTTTTTATAATCACTTTTTTTATAACCTTCTACAATTACAAAGTCATAATCACAAACCATATCTATTAAATCTTCTAAGGAAATCTCTTCTTTAAGTTCTTTTATCATTGCCATTTTGCTTTTAGATGATATAAGTACAGCTTCAGCACCTGCTTTTCTATGACGCCAAGTATCCTTACCTTCTTTATCTATTTCAAAATCATGAGCATCATGTTTTATTGTAGCTACCTTATGACCTCTTAGCTTTAACTCCTTAATAAGACCCTCAATTAAAGTAGTTTTACCAACATTAGATTTACAAGCAATTATATTTATAACCTTTGCCATAACCTTTATTCCTCTTCTTTTTTAATATTTTCATACTCTTCTTTAGTGTTTACATTTATAAAAGGTTTATCATCAGTTATGTTTATATATTTTACATTTATAAGCTTTAAAAGATTTCTTATTTTAAAGTTATCATTATCTATTAATTCCTCTATAATATGTATTACTTTTTTATCATAAACTGCAACTAAAGGTTCAATTTTCCCATTAACAATAGGAACTAATGCATCTTCTTCAAAGCTTTCATTTGTTAAAACGTCTATAAGACTTTTATTTATAAAAGGCATATCTGAAGCAACAAATAAACATTTATTATATTTGCACTTTTTAAGGCAAGAATATATTCCACCCATAGGTCCTATATCCTTTATTTCATCTTCTATTAAAGTTGCTCTTGGTTTTAAATACTCGTAATCCTCTAAATTATTACAAGAAACTATTATGTCACTATAATCTTTTAAAGCTTCTATTATTATATCTATAAATTTTTTATCCTTTAGTTTTAAAAAAGCTTTAGTTTCATATCCCATTCTAGAATTTTTTCCACCAGATAATATAACTGCACTTTTTTCTATTTCCATAAAAACTCTCCTATATTAAAATAACCTCAACTATATCTCCATTTTTAAGAGATGTATTTGGTTTAACCTCTAATATTCCATTACTATTTAACATAGTATGAACTTGACCTGGGCTTTGATAAGCATGTTCTATATAAACTTTATTCTCTTGCTTTTGCTCAAGTTTTACTCTTAAAAATCTTCTTTTCTTTGAAACTTTAGTAAACTCATCTTGTACTACAGCTTTTATATGTTTTAAATTTACTCTTTCACAATTTAACATCTTACTAAGAATCGGTCTTACTGTTAATTCAAAAGTAGTTGCTGCTGCAACTGGAGTTCCTGAAAGTCCTATAAGTAATTTACCGTTTTTTATAGCACCAAACATAGGTGAACCTGGTTTTATATTTATTTTCCAAAATAATATTTCATATCCTGCATTTTTTGCACTTTCCTTAACTAAGTCTTTTTCTCCAACAGAAACTCCCCCTGTTGTAATTAACATATCACATTTATCGTATGCCTCTTCCATAGCCTTTGTTATGCCTTGTGCATCATCCTTAGCTAAGTTAAATATCATAGGCTCTGCTCCAAGTTCTATAAGCCTTGAATATAGAAAATACCCATTACTATTAAATATTTTCCCTGGTTTTAATACAGTTCCTGGACTTTGAATTTCATCTCCAGTTGTTATTATTCCAACCTTAACTTTTTTATAAACCTTAACTTTATTAAAACCAAGAGATGCTAAAGCCATTACTCTTGCTGAATTTAATCCTTGACCAGCTTCTAAAATTTTTGTCCCTTTTTTAAAATCTTCTCCCTCATAACAAAAGTTATCATAAGGTTTATGACTTACAAAAATTTTAACAAAGTCCCCATCTCTTTCTGTATCCTCTTGTCTTACTATACAATTTGCTCCCCTTGGAATAGGTGCTCCTGTCATTATTCTTATAGCAGTTTTACTTGTAACTTCCTTTTCAGAAACATATCCTGCATATATTTTATCTATAACTTTAAATGTAACAGGATTTTCTTTAGATGCATTATCTAAATCCTCTCCCATAACAGCATATCCATCTAAAGGTGATTTACTAAAAGGAGGATTATTAAAAGGCGCATATATATCCTCTGCTAATACCCTTTTATGACTTTCACAAATATTTATAAATTCTGTGTCCATTTCTTTTGTATTGTCTAACAAACACTTCTGTGCTTCTTCTAAAGATACCATAAATTTCAACCTTTCTTTCTCTTAATTTTTCTGATACCTACTATTTCTAATACCTAATTTAGAATATTAAAATTGGTAGACATCAGATATATTTATAATAAATCATTAAGTTAATAAATAAATTATTTTAATATTACAAAAATAATAATAAGCCATTTTACTCCCCTTTTATGCTAAAAACAAGAAAAAATGACTTATTATCTATGTAATTTATTAAATTTATTTATCTTAAAACTCTTCTAATCTTATAGCATCCATTGGACACTTTAAAACACAATTTGGTGTTTCCTCTTTAGTATCTTTACACCTATCACACTTCATAATCTCAAGGTTATTAACTACATTAGTCTTTAACGTACCATGTGGACATGCCATTATACACATATAGCAGCTAACGCATTTCTCCTTATCATAAACTGCTATTTTAAGTTCCTTATCAATATGCATAGCCCCTGTTTGGCACACATATACACATTCTGGTTTCTCACACTGCTTACAAAATATTGGATTATATTTTCCTTTTCTATCTAATATTATTCTGCTTCTTGAATCAACATTACTGTGTGAAACCATACATGCACAAGTACATGTTAAACATCCAACGCATTTTTCTCTATATATCTTTATTCTTTTCATATTCCTTGACACCTTCATTTTATCTATGTTCATTTAATTTATTTTATTTATGTTAATTTAAAAATGGCTTAAAATAAAGTGATTTTAGATAAATCCTAAAAATCTATCTAAAATCAACATCTATATTATATATTAATCACAATTTGTACACTATTATATTAATCACACTTTGGCTTATAAGTTACGTGTAACAGTTCATGAGCTGTTTCTCCACCTGGTTGTCCCATGTAAACTCTATACATTCTCATTAAAGCTTCATTTTTATGAGATTTTCTATATGTTAATTTCTTATCTTGATTATATAAAACATCTGCTCTAACTTTTTTATGATTTACCTTTTCTCTCTTTTCTGGTGGTAATATAGGTTGTCCACCTCCATTTACACATCCACCAGGACAAGCCATTACTTCTATAAAATGATATTGCTTCTTGTCTAATAAACCACTGTTATAAAATTTAACAAAGTTTTTAGTACCGTTTATTACTGCTATATTATATTCTTTTCCATCTATTGATATAGCGGCTTCTTTTATATTTTCAAGACCTCTAACTTCTTCGTAATCAACTTCCTCAAAAGACTTACCTTCTACTAAATCCTTAATAGATCTAAGGGCAGCTTCCATAACACCACCTGTTGCACCAAAAAGTACACCAGCTCCTGTGTATTCTCCCATAGCTCTATCAACTTCACTTTCTTCCATTTTATAAATATCCATGCCACACTCTTTTATTAGCTTAGCAAGTTCTCTAGTTGTTAATGAAGCATCTATATTTCTTATTCCTCTGTTTACCATTTCTTCTCTATCTATCTCAAACTTTTTAGCAGTACATGGCATTACTGTAACTGTAAATACATCTTCTGGATTTAAATCTTCAATAGCTGGGTAATATGTTTTAGTAGCTGCACCAAACATTTGTTGAGGAGATTTTGCACTAGATAAATTATTTAATAATTCTGGAAAATAATTTTCTGTTAATCTTATCCATCCAGGACAACATGAAGTATACATAGGGAATGGTCCATTGTTTTTTATTCTTTCAATAAATTCTGTTCCCTCTTCAATAATTGTCATATCGGCTCCAAAATTTATATCAAATATCTTTTTGAATCCAAGTTTTCTTAAAGCTGTATATACTTTTTTAGTAACATCAGCACCATAACCCATTTTAAATTCTTCACCTAGTGCAGTTCTAACAGATGGTGCTATAGCAACTATAACATGCTTCTTCTCGTCTTTTAATGCATCTTTAACTCTATCTAAATGAGTTTTTTCATATAATGCTCCAACTGGGCATGTAACTACACATTGTCCGCATAAAATACATTTAGTATCATCAAAAGAACGATCTAAATTAGTGAATCTTATTGCTTCTGTTCCACTTTTATCTCTACATGTTGTTACACATCTACCACATTCTATGCATTTTGATTTATCGTAAATAATAGATCTGCTTCTTGTATCTGGCTCTATATCTTTATATTCTAAGTATTCTGTCTTTTTTGCGCGATTACTAATTATAAGTTCAAATAATTCACATGTTCCTTTTCTTACGCAAGTACCACAATTAAAATTATGGTGATTTAATATCTCTGAAATTCTCTCTCTCACTGCATTTTGAACCTTGTTAGTGTTTACCTTAATTCTCATACCATCTTTAACAGGAGTTGAACATGCTCTTATAAGTTCTCCTGTTTCTTGTAATTCTACTAAACAAACTCCACAGTGGTCCATATTTTGACATTCCTCAAGATAACATAAAGTTTGTACATTTATATTATTTCTTTTTGTAACTTGAAGTATGCTATCGCCATCATTAGCTATGTATTCATGGTCATTTATAAAAATAGTCTTCATTAATTAGTACCTCCATAATAAAATAACGTTTAACTTTTTTATTTTTTAACTACTTTTGAAAATTATGTAATAATAATTATTATATAATTTTTATTTTTAATTTAAATTATATTTAAATGCTATTATACACCAAAAATTTCATAAATACAGTACTTATTACCTCTAAATTCTTGTTATTAAAAATTTTTATAATTAAGTAGTTTAACATATATATTTAAAATGATATTTATTTTATAATATTAAATAGGAAGTCACTAATGCTGTGTTATTCTTGATAATTTTTAATAAATTAATATTTTAAATGACTATTTGAATCTATATTAAAAATCTTAATTTAATAGTTATAATCTATAGGCATTTTTGTAGTAAACTTATATAGAGGAGGATTAATTTATGAATGAGAATATTTCCAATGAAGCAAATTTTTTTGCTAACTTGCCAATAGGACTTATGGGAGGCGCTCTTGGACTAGTAATACTAGCTAACGCTTACGCTAGTATAGATTTAAAACCTGTCCAATTTGTTCTAATGAATCTTGGGGCATTTCTACTTATTTTAGGATTTTTAAAACTTATAGCTTTTCCTAAAAAGATTTGGGCAGAGGTTAAAAGACCAGAATTATATAGTACGTATATAGCTTTTCCTATGACTGTTATGACAGTTGGCAAATTTTATTCAGAATATAATATTTTAATAGGTAGAACTTTATGGTATATAGGTGCCGGCTTAGATATTTTTATAGTTTTAACATTCTTATATATGTATGCAGTAAAAAAACCAAAACTTGAAAATATATCACCTAGTTGGTTTCTCTTATTAGTTGGAAGTGTAGTAATACCTGCATCTAACTTTATCCCTACATTAACACCTTATACAAGAGTAGTATGGTTATGTTGTTTTGTAGCATACATAATAATTGTGCCTATAGTTATATATAGATGTTTAAAGTTTTCTCTTCCTAAGGCTATTTACCCTTACTATGGTATAACATCAGCGCCAGCTAGTTTACTTACAGTAGGATACTTAGCAGTTTGCAAACCAGATATACAACTTTTATCATGCATGATTATAATATCAATTACTATGACATTATTTTCATATATTAAACTACCTAAAGTAGTGGCTCATGGATTTAGACCATCCTTTGCTGGATATACCTTTGGTCTTGCCATATCATGTCTTTGTCAATTTAAAGCTGCTGCTTATTTTGAAAAACTAGATTACACTCAAATTGCTCTTATATTAAGATCATTAGGATATGTAGAACTTTTAATAGCTTCTATAGCTATATTTGCAATAGTTATTTTATCCATTGTAAATACTTTAAAACCTATAAATAAAACAATTTAAATAAATACATAAAATTAAAAACTACATAAAAAAAGAACATAGCTAGAACTTAATTTCTAGCTATGTTCTTTTACTTAAGTTTAATAAGTAAACTCAAAATTTTCTTTTATATTAAAAAAGTCAGCATAATCTATTTTAAATAATGGTTTTTTAACCTTTGATACATCTATCTTTTCTTTAATAAGTTGAGTTAACACTCCAGCATAAGATAAGTCACCTTGTATTATTGCACCATATATTTTTCCATCTTTATGAATTATTTTCTTATAGTTATCTCCATCTTTTTCAACTTCTATAATATATCCTTCACCTGCTGGATTAACAGCTCCTAATGACATAGTTGGAACACCTACAAAGTTCATAGTGTTCTTACTTGCAAAGAAATCTTCCATGAAAAGTTCGTTTCCTACCATATTGTTTGCAGCTATAATTCCCTCTTTAACTGCTGTTGGCCATATAGGATTTCTTCCTGTTACATCTCCTGCGCCATAAATATCTCTAGTGTTTGTCTCACCTTTTTCATTTATAATAAGACCAAACTTATCAGTTTCAACTCCACTATCTTTTAGGAATGAAACATTTGATCTTACTCCTGTTGCTACAACTACAAGTTCACATGGAACTTCTTCCCCTGTATTTAAAACTAAGGCTTTTGGATTATTATTTTCATCAACTATAAGCTTTTGAGCCATTACTCCAAGTTTTAAGTTAACACCATGTTGTCTAAATTTTTCTTTATAAACATCTGATGTATAATCATCTAATTGAAGAGGTAACACCTTATTTCCCATTTCAACTAAACTAATATCTATTCCTTGATCTAAAAGTCCAGATACAGCATCTATTCCAACTAATCCTGCACCTAAAACTACTGCACTTTTTATACTCTTAGTAAGTTCTTTTATTTTTTCTGCATCATCTAAATTTCTAAGACCTACTATATTATTAGCTTCTCTTAAATTTTCTACTGGTGGTATAAATGAAGAGGCACCACTACATATTAAAAGTTTATCATAATTTAAAGTTTCATCATTTGATAGCTTTATAGTATGCTCTTTAGAATCAACTGCAATAACCTCTAAGCCTTTAAGCCACTTAATATTATTATTTTCAAAGAAATTTTCTTCTGTAAAATCAAGTTTTTCTACAGTTCTATGTCCACTTATATAATGATGCAAAATACATCTTGAGTAAACATTTGTATCCTTTGAAACTAAAATTATCTCAGCATCTTTGTCTAATTCTCTTAAAGTTTTAGCACCACTTATACCAGCTGCTGATGCTCCTATTATTACGTATCTCATTACTCTTCCACCTCCTCTAATGTTATTGCGCCCATTGGGCATTTAGCAACGCATTGAGGTGTTCCTTCTTTAGTAGATGCGCACATATCACATTTTAATATCTCTTTATGCATTTTAGAATCCTCTTTTAATACTCCATAAGGACAAGCCATTACACACATGTAACAACTTGCGCATCTTTCCTTATCATAAAATACATATCCTGTATTTTTATCTTTATGCATAGCTCCTGACATGCATGTATAAACACACTCAGGCTTAGTGCAATGTCTACAAAATATAGGAGTATATTTTCCTTCGCTTGTTACAGCTATTCTACTTCTAGTCTCTTCACCTTTATGACTTACTATACAAGCTGTAGTACATGTTAAACATCCAACGCATTTTTTTCTATCTATTTTTATTCTTTTCATTAAATAGCACCGCCTAATTTAATTTCTCTATCTTAACAGTTACAGTTTTATATGAAGGCTCTTTTGAATATGGATCATATATTGATGGTGTTAATGCATTTGTTTCTATATAATGTATTGGTGCATATAATTCATTTACTTTTACATTATCAGTTATTACAGCATTAAACTTACTAGATTTTCCATATTGATTTGTGATTAAAATTCTTTCATTATCTTTTATGTTAAGTTCTTGTGCAAGTTTTGGATTTATTTCAACATAAGATTCCTTTGGATATATAGCAGTTGATACATCAAATTCTCTAGTTCTTGTTTGAGTGTGCCATTGTCCAACTGTTCCTCTACCACTATTAAAAATATAAGGGAATTCTTTAGTTGGTTCATTTTCATTTTTAGCTACATCTTCAAAAACAAATTTAGCTTTTCCACTTTTAGTAAAGTATTTACCATCTTCAAAAAGTCTTCTTTCATTTTCTACTAGTTTTTCACCTTTTTTAAGTGGCCATTGTATTCCCTTTGAAGATTCTATCATTTCAAAATCTACTCCACTTATATCACAAGGCATTCCTTCTGAACATTTTTTAAGCATTTCAAAAACTTGTCTTGGAGTTCTCCAGTTATCAAGTTGACTTCCCATGCCTAGTGCTTCACCAATACCTAAAAGAATTTCAAAATCGCTTAATTCATTTTCTTTTCTTGATATTATTTGTTTAACTGCTGATAATCTTCTTTCAGTATTTACTATAAATCCTTCTTTTTTAATAGCAGGTACTGCTGGTAACATTAAATCACACATCTTTGTACTATCTGTATCTTTATATATATCCTGAACTACTAAAAAGTCTACATTTTCAACTGCTTGTTTAAATTGTTCATTATTTGCCCATGAGTGTCTTGGATTTGTGCAAAGTACCCAAAGAACTTTTATTTCTCCTGATATACATTTTTCAATTATTTCATTGTATGGAATTGTTGGCTTTTTAGGAAGCATTGATTCATCCATTCCCATAATCTCAGCAATTCTTTCTCTTTGAGGCATATCTGCATAATCAGCCCCACCATAAAGACCTGTTTGATTACTAAAGGCTCTAGAACCCATTGCATTACATTGTCCTGTTAAAGAATTTGCACCTGTTCCTGGTCTTCCAATATTTCCTGTCATAAGAGCTAAATTTATGATAGCTTGTGCTGTTCTAACACCTTCATAAGATTGGTTAACTCCCATTGTCCACCAAAAAGAAACTCTTTTTCCTTCATGAATAATCTTTGCAAGATTTAAAACTCTTTGTTTAGATATTCCTGTCTTTTCCTCAACATTATCTAAAGTAAATTTTTTCACATGTTCTTTAAATCCATTAAAGTTCTCAGTATATTTTTCTATATATTCTTTATTTATCCAGTCATTTTCGATAATAACATTAGCTAAAGTATATAAAAGAGTTAAATCAGCTTTTGGTTTTATATCTATCCATTCATCAGCATTTAAAGCTGTTTCCGTTCTTCTTGGATCTATAACTATCTTTTTCGCTTCTTTATTTTCTTTTATTCTTCCCCAAAAAATAGGATGTGCCACAACTGGATTAGCTCCAATTAGAATTATAGTATCTGAAAGTTCTGCATCGTTTAAAGTATATGGAGGTGCATCAAAACCAAAGGCTTGCTTATGAGCCACTACTGCTGTTGACATGCAAAGTCTAGTATTTCCATCTCCATTAGCACCTAAATAGTCTCTTACTATATGGGCTAAAAGGGCCATTTCTTCTGTTACTAGTTGACCTGTACTTATAAAAGCAACACTTTCTTTTCCGTATCTTTCTTGTGTTTCTTTTATTTTATCTGCAAAACACTTAAAAGCTTCATTCCACTCTATTTCCTTCATTTCACCATTTTTATCTTTTAATAATGGTAAACTAGGTCTTTCATACTTTGTGTTTTGTTTATCTAAGTTTAAGCCTTTAATACATGAAAATCCTTTATTTACAGGATAATCTGTAGTAGGCATAACTTTCACTATTTTATCATTTTCAACATAGAAAGTCATATTACAAGCAAGACCACAGAAGTTACAGGTTGTTTGCTTTATCTCCATAAAAATCACTCCATTCCTAAAATCATTGTTAAATTTTTATCATTTTACAATTATTTTATCACATTTTGTTTTAAAATACCATGACGATTATCACATTTTATTAATTAAAAACGATTTATCAAGAAATTATAATTTGATTATAATTTTTTTCCTTATACATATTTTCTTTTGCTACAAAATGTGATATTTTATTATTGCACGATTTTTTTTTAATAGTTTTACTGATATTTTAAACTATTGAATAAAAAATATTACATAAAATTCATGCTTACATAATTTTTTTATATTTATTATTCCAATGTCTATTTATACAAAAGTTTGTTAAACTTTAAACAACTTTTGTTTGAAATATTAATTTAATTTCTGATTGGAGGAAAATATATGGAAAATCTAAAATTAAAAGGTAATCCAACTAGAGGGTTAGTTGGACCAACTTTAGGTTTTTTCATAGGGTGTACAGTAGTATCTCTTTTTGGACCTACAGCTACTATATTTAAAGAGATTTTTGTTCATTTAAACCCTATGTTAATCTCTCTACTTGTTGCAGCGCCTTCTTTGTCTGGGTCTTTGCTTAGAATCCCATTCTCAGCTTGGGTTGATACAACAGGTGGTAAAAAACCATTGCTTGTTCTTTTAGTATTATACATATTGGGAATGTTTGGATTGTACATACTTATAACATTCTTTAGACAAGATTTATCAAACAACTATTTACTTGTGTTAATTTTCTCACTAGTTGCTGGTTGTGGACTTGCTACATTTTCTGTAGGAATATCCCAAACATCATATTGGTTCCCAAAAAGTAAACAAGGTGTTGCCCTTGGAATATATGGTGGTATCGGTAACTTAGGACCTGGAATACTTACTGTAGTAGTTCCATTTTTATTAGTTGCATTAAGCTTATCTGGTACATATTTAGTTTGGTTAATATTTGTAATTGTTGGAACAGTTCTTTATTTCTTAATTGCTGAAAATGCTTGGTATTTCCAACTTTTAAAGAAAGGTTTCAAAAAACAAGATGCTATTGACTATGCTGAAAAACATTACGGACAAGAAATATTTCCTAGAGTTAAAGTTACTCAAAGTCTAGCTATGTCAGGTAAGTCATGGAAAACATGGGCTCTTACTATGATATACTTCACAACATTTGGTGGATTCTTAGCATTAACTGCTTGGTTCCCAGAATACTTTGAAACATTTTTCCATGTTAATTTAACAACTGCTGCTATATTTACAGCTATCTTTTCATTATTAGCTTCTTTAATAAGAGTTTATGGTGGTAAACTATCAGATAAATTATCTGGTGAAAAAGTATGTTTATTCTCACTAATAATCACTCTTGTTGGTTCTGTAATAATGACATTTGCTTTTTCTCTTCCTTTAGCACTAGTTGGAATAATTATTTTAGCTATAGGAATGGGTATTGCAAATGCTGCAGTATTTAAAATGGTTCCAAACGCAGTTCCAGAAGCAATGGGTGGCGCATCTGGATGGGTTGGAGGACTTGGTGGACTTGGTGGTTTCTTTGTACCTCTTGCACTTACATTATTTATTTCAGGTGGAAACCTTAGTGGATATGCAACTGGATTTGTTATATTCATAGTTTTAACTTTAATTTCTTTATTTATGATGTATCTTTTAAGACCAAAGAAAAAATTAAGTATATAATAAAAAATAAAAAGGGTAACTACCCTTTTTATTTTTTGTCAATTTTTAATATTAAACTCTATTCTAATTTACTACTTATCTGAAAAATTTAAAACTTATTTTACTCTCACAAAATTTTTTATGCCATTTAAACAATATTTCTCAACTTAGTATCATTTAAAATATATTGCTTTGGGGTTACACCATAAACCCTTTTAAATAAACTTATAAAATAGGATATATTATAATATCCTAACTCACAGGAAACCTCTGTTACACTTTTATACTTTAACATATCTTTTGCTTTCTTTAATTTTAACTTTCTTAAATAAGTGTTAGGACTTACTCCAATTACATCCTTAAATTTTGATGAAAAATTTGATACAGACATATTAAGCTCCTTTGCAATATCCGTTATCGTTACTTTCTCTAATATATTCTCCTCCATAATTCTTATTGATTTATTTATAGAATTATTAAAATTACTATTTAGTATAAAATTTATTTCTTTCATATATAACATATCATAAACAAGTTCTTGAGAATATAAATCTATCAAAAATAACTTGTCCCTATCGTTTCTAAGAGAAGTATCCAAAATCTTTCTTAAACTATCTTCAAATTTAACTTCATCTTTATTTAATAATAACTCGCTAAATTTAACATCAAAATTAATTTCAAGATTTACATTTATTTTTTCTCTAACAAAGTCTATAAGTTTATTACTTATTTCTATCACTAATGCCTTTGTAGGTTTTGATACTTCTATTTCTACTTGAGAATAAGGCAGAAGCAACATTATCTGATTTTTATCATACTTATAGCTTTTACCATGTATTTTTATGTCCTTTTCTCCTGATAATATAGTGCATAATCTAATATTTTCACAAGTTTTATATGTATTTTTATAATATTTTTTAAAATCATAGTAGAAAATTTTTAAAAAATTAGTTTCTAATTCTCCTATTTTTTCCAAATTACAACCAAAAAAACTCAATTATACCACATCCAAACATTATTTTTCATCTCAAAAAAAAATCGACTATTTTTTCTGAAAAATGAGATAGAAATTATTACTCTTATAATTGATAATAGTTCATATAGATTAGTTTTGCAAACATTAATTAAATTTTTAACTAACTTAAACTAAATTAAACGATATATTTGTTTTTAATGTAAATATAACCACAATATATCATAATTAAATTATACTAATAAACACACTATATAATAGACCACTAAATATTAATAAAAAAATAAAGGGAGGTGAACTGTTGTTAATTTATAAAACTTGCTTTTATAAATTTAGTCAACAGGAATACTATGGCTTATAAATTTTACATGCCTTTAATGAGTTTAATCGGAGAAAATTGTTTAGAAGATGCTGGTAAAGAAATACATAAATTAGGTTTTAAAAAAGCATTAATTGTTACTGATAAAGTATTAAGAGAAATAGGTACAGCTACACAAGTTACTAACATATTAGATTCTGTAAATGTTTCTTATGCATTTTACGATGGAGTTCAAGCAAACCCAACTGTAAAAAATGTTAATGATGGTTTAGAAGTATTAAAAGCTAATGATTGTGACTTTGTTATATCTTTAGGTGGAGGTTCTTCTCATGACTGTGCTAAAGGTATTGCATTAGTTGCAACTAACGGTGGAAAGATCCAAGATTATGAAGGTGCTGATAAAGCTAAAAAACCTCAATTACCTTTAATAAGTATAAATACAACTGCTGGTACTGGTAGTGAAATGACTTTATTTGCTATAATAACAGATACTGACAGACACGTTAAAATGTCTATAGTTGATAAAAACTTAACTCCAATTATAGCAGTTAATGACCCTAAATTAATGGTAGGAATGCCAAAAGGATTAACAGCTTCAACTGGTATGGATGCTTTAACTCATTCAATAGAAGCTTATGTTTCTACAATAGCTAATCCAATAACAGACGCTTGTGCTGAAAAATCAATTAAACTTGTTAGCGACTACTTATTAAGAGCAGTTGAAAATGGAAAAGATTTAGAAGCTAGAGATATGATGGCTTATGCTGAATACCTAGGAGGAATAGCATTTAACAATGCATCTCTTGGATATGTTCACTCAATGGCTCATCAATTAGGTGGATTCTATAACTTACCTCACGGAGTATGTAATGCAATATTACTTCCACATGTTCAAGCATATAACGCTAAAAACCCAATGGCTGCTGAAAAACTTGCTAAAGCTGCTGTATTAATGGGTGGAAATGTTGAAGGATTAACAACTCAAGACGCTGCTAACCTTTGCGTTGAACTTATAATGAAATTATCTAAAGCTGTTGGAATACCATCAGGATTAAAGGAAATAGGAGTTAAAGAAGAAGATTTCGATACTTTAGCTACTAACGCTTTAAAAGATGTTTGTTCTATTACAAATCCAGTACAAGGAAGTAAGGAAGACGTTATAGGAATATTTGCTTCTGCAATGTAATCTGAAATGTAATTAATCTTTTCATATAAAAAACACTCTGATAAAACTAGTATCAGGGTGTTTTATTTTTTTATTTAAAATTATTTTATCTAGTATTATAAATAACCTAGTTTTTATCTTATTTGGCCATTTCCATAGATTATATATTTGTTAGTTGTAAGTTCCTTAAGTCCCATAGGTCCTCTTGCATGAAGCTTTTGTGTACTTATCCCAATTTCAGCTCCAAATCCAAACTCTCCACCATCTGTAAATCTAGTTGAAGCATTAACATAAACCGCTGCTGCATCTACTCTTTGTAAGAATTTTTCTGAATTAAAATAATTAGTTGTAACTATAGCTTCAGAATGTTTAGTTCCATATTTATTTATATGTTCTATAGCTTCATCTATATCTTTAACAACTTTAACTGATAAAATATAGTCTAAAAACTCTGTTCCATAATCCTCTTCTGTTGCTTCTTTAATATCAAAGCCTTTAAGAATTTCTCTTGTTTTAGCGCATCCTCTTATTTCAACGCCTTTTTCTTTTAATGCCTTTATTGCAAGTGGTAAAAACTTTTTTGCTATTTTTTCATGAACTAAAAGACTTTCTGCTGCATTACAGACTGATGGTCTTGATGTTTTTGCATTTACAATTATATCTTTTCCCATTTCCATGTCACATTCTTCATCTATATAAATGTGACAATTTCCTGTTCCTGTTTCTATAACTGGAACTGTTGCATTTTCAACAACACTTCTAATTAAACCTGCTCCACCTCTTGGAATTAAAACATCTAAATACTTATTAAGTCTCATAAATTCTTTAGCTGTTTCCCTTGATGTATCTTCTAAAATGCTTACTGCACCTTCCTCAAAATTACACTCTTTTAAAGCTTCATTCATTATTTCAACTATTTTAAGATTTGAATTTATTGCTTCTTTTCCACCTCTTAAAATAACTGCATTTCCTGATTTTAAACAAAGTGCTGCTGCATCTACTGTTACATTTGGTCTTGCTTCATATATAATTCCTATAACTCCTAGTGGAACTTTTTGAATACCTATTTTTAAACCATTTGGTCTTTTGAACATTGATGTTACTTCACCTATTGGGTCTTTTAAAGAAACTATATCTAAAACACCTTGGGCAATAGCTTTTATTCTATCTTCATCTAAACTTAACCTATCTAACATAGTCTTAGATGTACCTTTTTCCATAGCATTATAAAGGTCTAAACTATTTGCCTTTATAATTTCCTCACTTCTTTCAACTAATCTTTTGCTTATATTCTTAAGTGCATTATCTTTTTCTTCACTTGAAAGATTAGCTAAAAAGTATGATGCTTTTTTAGCATTTTCTCCTTTTAATCTTAATTCATTCATAAAATTAAACCTCCTTTTTTCCTACAAAAACAGTTCCTATCTCTTCTCCTGCTATTATATCTAATAATATTTCAGGTTTTTCTCCATTTGCTAAAACCATATTTGTTCCACTATTTGTTGCAATTTTAGCTGCTGAAATCTTAGTTTTCATTCCACCTGTTCCTCTATTAGTTCCAGCCCCACCTGCAAAATCCTCTATGTCTTTTGTTATTTCATGAATTTCTTTTATCATCTTACTATCTGGATTATTTCTTGGGTCTTTATCATAAAATCCATCAATATCAGATAATATTATTAAAGTGTCTGCACTAACAAGTTTTGCAACTATAGCTGATAATGTATCATTATCACCAAAGTTTTTTAAGTTTTCCATCTCGTAGCTTGATATAGCATCATTTTCATTAACAATAGGTACAACCCCTTGCTTTATTAATGTTTCAAAAGTTGCACAAACATTTTCTTTCATTTCATTATTGTCTAAAACAATTCCTGTTAATAGAATTTGAGCAACTACATGACCATACTCTGCAAAGAATTTACTATATATGTGCATAAGTTCACATTGTCCAATTGCTGCTGCTGCTTGTTTTTCTTTCGTTGTCTCAGGTTTTTTAGTAAGTCTAAGTTTACTACAACCAATACCAACAGCACCTGATGAAACAAGTACTATTTCCTTTCCCATATTGCATAGGTCAGAAATTACCATGGATAATTTTTCTATTCTACTAAAGTTTATAGCCCCATTATCATATGTTAGAGTTGATGTTCCAACCTTTATAACTATTCTTTTTCCTTCTTTAATTTTTTGTCTCACTTTAAATCAAACCTTTCTATGTATCTATAATTCTAGAACAATTTACAATATTTTAATCTACATAATAAAAATATCCCTATAAATCCTGCTAAAATTTTATATAACTTTCATCTTTCCTAAGTACTATAGATTTATTTTTATAAACTTTTCTTACCTCTCTAAATAACTGATTTAGCTTTGAGGTGATTATATATTATTTTGTAACTTTAAGTATACTCCATGGTTTATAATATATAAATAATATCATAAAAAAATAATATTATTTATTAAAAAATATAAAAATTAAGCCATTGTTTAAAGTTCACTCTAAACAATGACTTATTGATTCTTAGTTTTAGAAATTTAGTAATTTTATAAAAATATAATAAAAATTCTTTGTAAAATCAAGCTAAATTCCGAGTCTTTTTAAATGAATTATGCATTACCAATAATTCTTTAAAACAGTATATCTATTTTATGTTTCTACCATATCTCCACCATTTACATGAATAACTTCTCCTGTTATATAAGAAGCTCCTTGAGATGCTAAAAATACATAAGCCTCTGCAAGTTCAACTGGTTGCCCTGCTCTTCCCATAGGATTTGTAGAACCAAACTCTGAAACCTTTTGTTCATCAAAAGATGCTGGTATAAGCGGTGTCCATATAGGTCCTGGTGCAACACCATTTACTCTTATTCCCTTACAAGCTAAACTTTTAGCTAAAGATCTAGTAAAAGCTACAAGACCACCCTTTGTAGTTGCATAATCTATAAGTTGTTCATGACCTTTATAAGCTACTATTGATACAGTATTTATAATTGATGCCCCTTCCTTTAAATGCGGTAAAGCTATCTTTGTTAAATAAAAAGGCCCAAAAAGATTTGTTTTAAAAGTTCTTTCCCATTGCTCTTTAGTTAGTTCCTCTAAAGTATTAACAGGATGTTGTTCTGCTGCATTATTAATAAGTATATCTATTTTTTCATACTTTTCTATAACTTTCTTTATGCTATTATTACAAAAATCTTCACAGCCAACATCTCCATTTATTAAAAGGCAATCTCCACCCTCTTTATCAATTAACTCTTTAGTTTTTTTAGCATCTTCATGTTCATCTCTATATATAATACAAACCTTTGCTCCTTCTCTAGCAAAAGCTAAAGAAACTGCCCTTCCAATTCCACTATCTCCACCAGTTATCACTGCAACTTTTTCCTTTAATCTTTTCCCATCATTATGATATTCAGGTGCATCATAAATAGGTAATGGATTCATTTGCTCCTCAATACCTGGTTGTTTATCTTGATGTTGCTTTGGAAAACTTTTGGGGAAATTCTTATCTATGCTCATAAAGCACCTCCAAAATATATTAGAATATAAACATATTTTGAGGATTTAATGTTTTTATTATGCTTTATTTGTCATAGCTTTTCCTTGAATATTTTTTACTATCTTAGCACTTATTGATGAAGGCATTATTTTGCATCCTAAAACTAAGAGCTTATTCATATTTCCAGGTATACAAACTGCCTTATTTCTCATAAGAGCTTTAAAGCCTTCTTCTGCAACCTTTTTAGGACTCATAGCAATATCTAAGTCACCTTTTCCAGCTCTTTTTGAAAAATTTGTTTTAGTTGCCCCTGGGCAAAGAGCTGTAACTGTTACCCCAAAACCTTTAAGTTCTTGCCTTAATCCTTGTGAAAAAGATAAGACATACGCTTTACTTGCATAGTAAACATTTATTAAAGGACCAGGTTCATAAGATCCTGTTGATGCGACATTTAAAACCTTACCTCTTTTCCTTTTTCTCATACTGTCTGTAACTACCTTAGTTAAAAAAGTTAAGGCCATTATATTAGTATTAATAATTGTTTCATGGCTGTCCCAAGAAATATCATTAAAATAACCATTAAATCCAACACCAGCATTATTAATTAAAATATCTATTTGTATATTATTTTTATCCACAAAGTCAAAAAACTTTTTCACATTTTCTATTTTAGATAAATCACAGGAATAGGTCTTAACTCTTTCCTTTCCCATAGATGATTCCATCTTTTCTAAAATCTCTTTGTTTCTACCAAGTAAAATTAAACTATATCCTTTTTCGTAAAATATTTTAGAAAACTCATATCCAATACCACTAGTTGCACCTGTAATTAAAACTGTTTCTTTCATAAAACTCTCCTAGATATTATTAATTAAAGTATCTTTTATAAATCATAATATAAAAGCATCATAAATGCTAAATACTTTCCATAAAATTATAATAACTTATACAAAAATTAATTTTAATAAAAATATTATTTTGGTAGGTATCTATATGACTATTTATGATTTAAATGATGTACAACTTAGTATTTTAGCTACTATAATGGCTTATTCAGTATCAAGTAACCTTACAAGAGGTGAACTTCTTACTCTAATAGCTTTTGTTTCTACATTAAATAGTAACTTAAGCCTTATTTTAGCAAAAGATGTAAGATTCAATTCCACAGCCACAACAAATGCTGGTGCAACAAGTGGAAATGCAACAAGTAATCCTAGAGCATAATATATGAAACTAGAATAAAAAATTAACATATAAATACTTTATTTATGCATTTAAAAGGTGTAGCCTAGAAATCTAAGCTACACCCTTAAAGTTATTATAATACATTTTAATTTATTTAATATTAATATTTTTATAATTGTTTATCTATTTAAACATATTTATATATAAATATTTGCTTAAAACTTAACTTATATTTAATTTTAAATTATTCACCTAAAAACATTTTTAAATCATCTTCTACAGTAGTGATTCCACCTATTCCAAAATTATCTACTAATACCTTAGTAACATTTGGTGATAGGAATGCTGGAAGTGTTGGTCCTAAGTGAATGTTTTTAACTCCTAAGTGTAATAGAGCTAATAATACTATTACAGCTTTTTGTTCATACCATGCTATGTTATAGTGAAGTGGTAGATCATTTATGTTATCTAATCCAAATGCTTCTGCTAGTTTTAAAGCTATTACAACTAATGAATATGAATCATTACATTGTCCTGCATCTAAAACTCTAGGAATTCCGTTTATATCACCTAAGTTTAATTTGTTATATTTGTATTTAGCACATCCTGCTGTTAATATAACTGCATCTTTTGGTAATTTTTCAGCAAATTCAGTGTAGTAGTTTCTAGATTTAGCTCTACCGTCACATCCTGCCATAACAAAGAAGTTTTTGATTGCTCCAGTTTTAACAGCTTCAACAACTTTATCAGCTAAAGCTATAACTTGATTATGAGCAAATCCTCCAACTATTTCTCCTCTTTCTATTTCAGTAGGAGCAGCACATTTTTTAGCATGTTCTATTATTATAGAGAAATCTTTTTCTCCCTTTTCGTTCTTATCTATATGTTTTAATCCTTCAAATCCTACAACACCAGTTGTATAAACTCTATCTTTGTAGCTATCTTTAGGTGGTACTAAACAGTTAGTAGTCATAAGGATTGGTCCATTAAAGCTTTCAAACTCAGTAGTTTGTTTCCACCATGCATTTCCGTAGTTACCTACAAAGTGACTGTATTTCTTAAATGCTGGGTAGTAGTTAGCTGGAAGCATTTCACTATGAGTATAAACATCTACTCCAGTTCCTTCAGTTTGTTCTAATAATTGTTCCATGTCTCTTAAGTCATGTCCACTTATTAATATAGCAGGGTTATTTCTAACACCTATATTAACCTTAGTTATTTCAGGATTTCCGTAGCTTTCAGTGTTAGCCTTATCAAGAAGAGCCATACCCTTAACTCCGTATTCACCCATTGATAAAGTTAATGCAACTAATTCATCTACTGATAAATCTTCTAAAGTTCCTGCTAATGCTTTATGCATGAATCCATGAATTTCATCATCATCATAGTTTAATGCTTTTGCATGTTTTAAATAAGCACAAAGTCCTTTTGCTCCGTAAGTTATAAGTTCTCTTAAACTTCTTATATCTTCATTTTCTGTAGCTAAAACTCCAACAGTACCTGCTTTAGCATTTAAAGCTTCTTCTGTTTCCCCTGTCCACATTGCAGCTTCAGGTAGGTTAGTTAAATCTGCTCCTGCATTTTTAGCTTTAACTTTTAAAGCTTCTCTTAAAGCTAGTCCTTCTTTTGCTCTTGAAACAAATACACTTTCATCAAAGTTTGCATTAGTTATAGTTGCAAATAATGATTCAACTACAAAGTTGTCAACATCTTTATCTATAACCCCAACTTCTCTAGCTTTTACACTAACTGCTGATATTCCTCTTACTATATACACTAATAAATCTTGTAATTTTGCTAAGTCTGCTGATTTTCCGCAAACTCCTCTTACTGTACAGCCCTTACATCCTGCTGTTTCTTGACATTGATAACAAAACATACTCATAATTTTTACACTCCTTTTTATAATCTAGATTTAAAATCTAGTCTCTATTATCTAAACTCTTTTAGTCTCATCTTTGTTCTTTTATGTATCTATAAATTATAATTAATCTTTATCTTTTGTTTCTTTCTGTTGACAACTTTTATTATAAGCCTTTTAAAACTATATTTCCGTAACTAAGGTTACAGTTTTAAAATAATACTTAACTCTTTTTAATTTTTATATGGCTTACAAATAAATTATCTCTCTTAAGTTTTATCTTTTGTTTATTACTTTTAACAATTCTTATTATAAACATATTCATATTTAATTTCTGTAACATAAGTTACCTTTTTATCAGAAATAAATATTTTAAAAGCTTTTACTCTAAATAAATTATAATTAAAGTTATATTTTGTATATTTATACATAAATTTTATTAAAAAGGAAATTTTATTTATAAAAGTATTGCTTTTATATGATAATACTTGTATAATTTACAAGTATTACTTAATTATACTTATATTTATACACCACAAAGGGGGAAAAATCATGTTGATTAAGGAGATGACAAAAAAACAAGGTTATAATAATAAAGATTTATTAAAATTTATAATTCCTTCCCTTATAGGAGTTACGTTATTTATGGTTCCTATATATTACAATGGGGAACTTTCAATACCAATTGCAGTTTTTTCAAATATTGTACAAGGATTGTTTCAAGAGGTTTTACCACTTATCCTTACATTTTTAATTACTTTAGTTGCTATACTTACTGCAATTTATAAAATAATAAAACCAAAATTTATGATTAATAATAAGGTGTGTAAAACACTTTTTGATATAAAGACAGTATGGTTCTTTGGTAGAATTCTAGGTGCATTATTTATTCTAATATCTTATTTTAATATTGGACCAAGTTTTATAGCATCTGAAGATACAGGAGCATTTATCCTTACAGGACTTTTACCTACACTATTTGTAGTGTTCTTCTTTGCAGGATTATTTTTACCATTACTATTAAACTTCGGTCTTTTAGAGTTTTGTGGCTCTATGCTTACTAAAATAATGAGACCATTATTTAAACTTCCAGGAAGATCTTCAGTTGACTGTATAACTTCTTGGCTTGGTGATGGAACAATTGGAGTTCTATTAACTTCAAAGCAATATGAAGAAGGATTTTACTCTCAAAGAGAAGCCTCTGTAATTAGCACAACTTTCTCTGTTGTTTCAATTACTTTTAGTTTTGTTATAATATCTCAAGTTGGTCTTAGCCACATGTTTATACCATTTTATTTAACAGTTATGATTGCAGGAATAATTGCTGCTATAATCTTACCTAGAATATGGCCACTTAAAAATATAGCTGATAAATATCATAATGGAGTAACACCTAAAAATAACGAGGAAATTCCTCATGGTCACACACCTTTTTCTTTTGGCCTTGATTTAGCTGTAAAAAAAGCTTCTACTCAAGAAGGAACTAAAGCTTTTTTTAAAGAAGGATTTTTAAATGTTTTAGATATGTGGGTTGGAGTTTTACCAATAGTTATGGCTATGGGAACTGTTGCTTTGTGTCTTGCAGAATATACACCAATATTCCAATGGCTTGGAGCACCCTTTATTCCATTACTTAGCCTTCTACAAATTCCAGAGGCACAAGCTGCTTCTCAAACCATTATAGTTGGTTTTGCTGATATGTTTTTACCATCAGTTATGGCAACTAAAATAACATCAGATATGACAAGATTTATAATAGCCTGTGTTTCAGTAACTCAGCTTATATATCTTTCAGAAGTTGGAAGTGTAATTTTAGGTTCAAAAATACCTTTAAAACTTAAAGATTTATTTATAATATTTTTAATGAGAACACTAATAACACTTCCTATAATAGCACTTATTGCTCATATATTATTTTAAAAGCACAAGCCCCTAAGTTTTTTAACTTAGGGGCTTTTTATTATTATTTAAAACTAGAAATTTATTGTTTAACTTACAAGACTAACCCAATTGCTATAAATTTTTATGGCATCTTCTCTCCA
>JAUNBX010000069.1 GCA_030526875.1 Clostridium perfringens
CAACTCAAATCTATGTACATGTAGATGAGGAAGGATTAAGAGATGCAGTAAAATCAAATCCACTATCTAATATAAAATAGTTACAAAGTAATATACTTATAATTAGTGTCCTTGTAAAACTTAGACAAAGAAAATATTTAAATAAATTAAAGCTTAAAATAAGTACCCTAACTAAGATAAATTTTTATTCTAGTTAGGGTACTTACTTTATAAATATCAATAAGAAAATTCACAAAATTAATTAATTTTACTCTGTCATAAGCCTTATAATTTCTTTATCAGTTTCTTTCATTCCATCCTTCGCTAACTTACCTATATTACATATAGTAGCTTCAACACCTTTTTTTACTATACCATCTCCATCTCTAAACTGTTGACCATTTTTATACATATGGTATCCTAAAATACCAGCATCTACACCTGCTGCAATTTTAGCTGCACAAGAGGCTTTAGCACCATCACATACAATTCCTGAAACTATAGATAATGCATTAACAATTGTGTGAGAAATTTCTTTATATCCACCACCATAAAGATAGGCAATTCCCGCACCACTTCCAATTCCTGCACTTATAGCCCCACAATAAGCAGAAAGTCTTCCTATACCTGTTTTTTGATGTATTGTTATTAAATTTGAAAGTACTAATGCCCTATATAATTTATCCATTGATACCTTTAATTCTTTAGCATATTCAATAACAGGAAGTGAAGCTGCCATACCTTGATTTCCACTTCCTGAAATAATAACAACAGGCATTTCGCATCCATTCATTCTAGCATCAGAACCTGCAGCAGCTTTTGCCTTTGCCCTTATCTTAATATCATCACCTCCATAGGTTAAAAGCAGAACACTTCCTATATTAGCACCATAATTATTTTTTAATCCCTCTTCTGCAATTTTTGAGTTATACTCTATTTGCTTACCTATAACTTCTTCTATATCTTTAATTTCTACTGTATTTGCAAAATCAAAAATATCTTTTACATTTAATAATTTTTTATCCGAAAGTTCCTCTTCTTTATACACATTAGATTCTTTCTTATAGATTACCTCACCGTTTTTCTCAATAAAAACTATATTAGTATGATAATCAACTACTCTAACCTTTACATAAGACTCTCTATTAAATAAAGTAATTTGTATATCTAATACAAACGGTGTGTCAAGAGCCTTAACTTCAATATCAGTCTTGTCTATGTAATTTTTAATCTTTTGTTTTTCATCTTCAGTAACTTCTGATATAACTTCTAATTCCTTTTCTGGTTTTCCAGCTATAATACCAGCAGATACTGCTACTTCTATTCCTTTTAATCCATTTGTATTTGGAACTATAACACTTTTAACATTTTTAATGATATTTCCACTAACTTCTATAATAACTTTTTCTGGTATATTCCCTAGTAACTCTCTAGCTTTTGCAGAGGCGTAGGCAATTGCTAGAGGTTCAGTACACCCCATTGCTGGAACTAATTCTTCTTTTAATATTTTTACGTAATTCTTATATCTAAAATCATTCTTATTCATCTATTGCTCCTATCTTAAAATAATCTAAGCTACTATATTGTATAATAGCAAAAAGCTTTTTACTAATTAAATATATCTATATTTTACCATCTATGTCTACATTAATAAACTACATAATTATAAATAAGATGCGCCACTAAAACGAATTTTGTTGTAATGGAGCATCTTATTTAAGTTATATTATACAAAATACTCAGCCTTATCTTCTGCTACCTTATCAACAGCTATATCTTCTAAAGCTGTGTTTCCACACATAAGCTCTGCTTGTCTCATAACAGTTTCTAATGCTTGTTTTGCTTGTTCTGGTGGATAGTCATATTTCTTTAAAAGTCTTTTTATAATCTTTCTCATTCCAGCTTGGGCACTTTTCCTTATACTCCAATCAATTGTTAAATTTCTTCTTATAGCAACTGTTAATTCATAAGATATCTTTTTTAATGTTTCATCATTTATAAATTCTTTAACAGCATCATCAGCAGTTAAGGCATCATAAAAGGCAATTTCATCTTCACTTAGTCCTAATTCTTGCTCTCTAGTTTTTATATTTTTAAGTTCATGAGCCATCTTTATAAGTTCTTCTATAACCTCTGCATTTGTTATAGCTTGATTTCTATATTTATTTAAAGCTTTTTTTAATTTTTCAGAGAATTTTTCTGACTTAACCAAGTTGGTTCTTTCAATGGCTTTTAAATTCCCTTCAAGAAGTTTTTTAAGCATTTCTAAGGCTAGGTTCTTTTGTTTCAAGTTTAACCAAACTTGCCTTTACAGCTTTAAAATAACTAACTTCAAGGGCAACTTCTCTACCCTCTTTAGTTGCAGCACATAGAGAATGAGCCTTTGCAAGTTCTACAACAAACTGCTTAAAGTCTTTTTGTTTTCTTTCCTCAAAACCTAAAACAAAATCCATTCCTTCTGTAATAGCTCGTATTCTTTTACTTTGAGAATCTCCCATATATGCAGAGTAATCTAATCCATAAACCATATCCCTAAGTATCTCTAACTTTTCCATCATAATACTTATAGCTTCTGATGTATCTATTCCTGTATTTTTCCTATCACTATCTGTATATTGTTTTAAAGCCCTTTTAAGACTTTCTAATATACCAAGATAGTCAACAACAACTCCACCTGATTTATCTTTAAAAACCCTATTAACTCTAGCTATTGCTTGCATTAGATTATGACCTCGCATAGGCTTGTCTATATACATTGTATGCATAGAGGGTACATCAAAGCCTGTAAGCCACATATCTCTAACTATAACAATCTTTAATTCATCATCATTATTATCTTTCATTCTAGTAGCTAAAGCATCCCTTCTCTTTTTACCGCCTACATGAGGTTGTAATAATTCTTTGTCAGAAGCACTTCCAGTTATAACAACTTTAATTTTTCCCTTATCAACATCATCATTATGCCAATCTGGTCTTAATGCTATAATTTCATTATATAACCTAGCACATATTTCTCTACTCATACAAACTATCATAGCTTTACCATCAATGGTTTTAGATTTTTCTTCATAGTGGTTTACAATATCCTCAGCCAACTTTTTAACTCTGTTAGGTGAACCTACAACAGCTTCAAGTCTTGACCATTTGCTTTTATATTGCTCTTTAGTTGTTTCTTCTTGTCCTTCTGTAATTTCTTCAAATTCATCATCTAAATTTTCAAGTTCAGAATCTACTGCATCTAGTTTTATAATTCTATTTTCATAGTATATTTTAACTGTTGCATTATCTTCAACAGCTCTACTCATATCATAAATATCTATATAATCACCAAATACTGATAAGGTTGATTTATCTTCAAGCTCTATTGGTGTTCCTGTGAAACCAATAAAAGAAGCATTAGGAAGTGCATCTCTTAAATATTTTGCATATCCATACTTTATATCCCCAGTTTTATTGTCTACTTTAGCTTCTAATCCATATTGACTTCTATGGGCTTCATCTGCAATTATAATAACATTTTTTCTATCAGTTAAAACAGGCATTTCACCATTTTCAGGTTTAAACTTTTGAATTGTTGTAAATATAATTCCACCTGATTGTCTATCATTTAATAAATCAAAAAGACCATTAACCTCTTTAGAATCTTTAGAACTTATATTAGCTTTTTTATGTTCATCTGTTAGCTTTCTTACATTTGCTTGTTTTGGAGTTTCTCTAAGTTTTCCTAGAGAATTAGCAAAGGTTGTAAAGAGTTGGTCATCTAAATCATTTCTATCTGTTAAAACAATTATAGTTGGATTATTAAGTTCTTTAACTATGCTAGAAGTATAAAAAAGCATAGAAAAACTCTTACCTGACCCTTGAGTATGCCAAACAACACCAGCCTTTCTATCTCCCTTTTCACTACAAGCTAGTTTTGTTTTTTCTACTGCCTTTTTAACAGCAAAGTATTGATGATAACCAGCTAAAATTTTTATAGTTGTTTCATGTTCACTAATCTTTTTTCCATTTTCATCATACTCGTTCTTTTTATCCTTTTGAAATAATATAAAGTTTTGAATAATATCTAAAAGTCTAGTCTTTTCAAACATTCCCCTTAGCATAACCTCATATTGTGGAACACTTAAAGGTTCAATGCTTTCACCATCAATACTTCTCCAGTTCATAAACCTTTCTAGGTTTGATGTAATAGTCCCTGCTTTAGCATTAATACCATCAGATAACATACAAAAAGCATTATAATTAAAAAGAGTCGGCATATCACCTTTATAAGTTTGAATTTGATTATAAGCCTCCTCTATACCAACATTTTCATCACTAGCAGATTTAAGCTCAATAACAACAAGAGGTATACCATTTATAAAAACAATTATATCAGGTCTTCTCTGTTCATTTGCATCTATAGTAAACTGATTAACAATTAAAAAATCATTCTTATTTGGATTTTCAAAATCTATAATAAAAGCTTTTTCAGTCTTTCCATTTCTATCAACAGAAACATCTATCCCTTCAACTAAAAGCTTATAAAAATCTTTATTATTATCAATTAAAATAGGACTATTAAAACTTATTATCTTTCTATAAGCTTCTTGCAATGCTTCCTCAGGAAAACCCCTATTTATAGAAGATAAAGCATCTAAAACCCTATCCTTTAAAATAACATCCTTATAGTCTTCTCTCTCAGGATAAGCCCCATCAAAGCTAATATCAGGACCAAAAGCATATCCATAATCTAATTCCTTAAAAATTTCAATGGCAGCCTCTTCTAATAAATCCTCAGTAAAATTTTCTAGTAAGCTCACTTTTCTCCCCATTTCATAAATATAATTAATAATTAAATTGTACCATAAATTAACTTGGTTTTATTTACGTTTACTTTGAACAATATGTTAAAAATATTTAAATAGAAATATCCTTTTTAGCTTTTTGCTTTTCTACATAAAGCTTTCCATTACCTATAATCTTATACTTTATTCTAGATTTTTCAATATCATTTTGTGTAAAACCAGAATTATTATAATCCTTAAATTCGAAATCAAAAATAAACTCTGAAATAGTCGACGCAGTACTACATCCATTGGCAATAATGAACAACTTTTCTTTAGCTCTAGTCATAGCTACATACATAAGTTTCTTTTCATCGTTTATGAATTCCAATACATCATCATTAATTAATCTATCATCTTTACTGTCATTCTTTTCCCTAATATTTTTGATTTCATCAATGTATGGATAAAATTTATTATTAAAATCTAAAATAAATACTACATCAAATTCTAATCCTTTTATATCATAAGCATTTGTATAAAAAATCTGTTTTTCCTTTTTTGTATCAAATTTATAATAATAATTGCCTATGTCACTTATACTTTGACATAATTGTTGTTCTAGCATTAATCTAAAATCACTTTTTTTAGATGAAGTCTTACTTCTCAATCTTTATCATTACATATCTTAGAATATATTTCTTTGTTTATTATTTCATTATCTACTGCTATTATAGAATTATCATTTATCTTATAATCTACTTGGTATATATATAGCAAATTATTTTTTATTGCCTTATCAATTATCTCAATATCTCTTACTTCACTACCTGTTAGTGCTTTAGTAAATACATGAATGATAATTCCATTCATTAACAACTTGGCTATATACTCAATATTTCTATCATTAATTTCATCATAATATATTAATAATGAATACTTAGGATTTATCTCCATAATTTTCTCTCCTAATTAAAATATTTTTATCACATTGTGGAATGATATAAATCTTACTCATTCCTTTATTTAAAATTAATATCTCTAGCTTCAACCTTGTAAGCTTCTATTTTTTCATTATTTTCTATTGAATAACTTAATAATTAAATTGTACCATAAATTAACTTGGTTTTATTTACGTTTACTTTTAATAATATGTTAAAAATATTTGAACAAAAAATATTAGAATTACTTTATAAATGTATGTAAAATCTTAAAAATATAAAAAATACCCTTTTAAAAGTGTAAAAAGTAACTACAATCTATATCTATATATCTAGATTATTAATTAGCCTATATATAATTAGCTAATACAAGATGAAATTTTATGATTATTTAATAAAATTAAAATTTATTTTAAAAAACCTTTGCAAAAATATTTTTATGCTATAATTATTTTCTAGAAATACAAATAAAAAAATACTAAAGATAAAAGAGATAAATTGGAGGCTACTTATGATAAAACTTATTGTAACAGATATGGATGGAACTTTACTTGATAAAGATGAAAAACTTAATAAAGAGTTTTTTGAAGTATTTAAAGAATTAAAAGAAAAGAATATTCTTTTTGCTGTGGCTACTGGAAGGTCAAGAAAAAATCTTGAACTTACATTTAGCGAAATACAAGATGATTTAATAATGCTTTTTGAAAATGGAAGTTGTGGTTCACTTAAGGGAGAAAGTTTATATAAAAGCGAAATAAATAAAACTCTTGTACATAAATTTATAGACCTTGGTAGAAAAGATTCTCATAACATGCTTTTATGCACTGAGGATATGGCATATATTGAAAATACAAATGAAGAATTTACAACTGAACTTAAAAAATACTTTGAGGATATTACATTTGTTAATGATTTAAAAGAAATAGATAAACCAGTAGTTAAATTTACTATATTTGACCCAAAAGGTGCTAAGGAAAACACATTTAAAACTTATAACAGTTTATTTGGTGATGATGTAAAAATATCTGTATCTACAGTTAAATGGCTACATATTATAAATAAAGAAGTAAGCAAGGGGTTTGGTGTACAAGCACTTCAAAATTACTTTAACATAAGCAAAGAAGAAACAATGGTATTTGGTGATGGGCATAATGATTTAGAAATGATACAATCTGCAAAATATTCCTATGCAATGGAAAACGCTGTTGATGAATTAAAATCAGAGGCTAACTTCATAGCTCCTTCTAACGAGGAAAACGGTGTTTTAGAAGTAATAAAAAATAAAGTTCTTATGGATGATGAATCCTTTGAAGAGGAAGATTTAGCAATTTAATATAAATAAAAAGACTGCCATTTGGCGGTCTTTTCTCTTTATCTATATATAATTATATGAATTCTTAAAACAAAAAAAGCTGACAAAATTATTTGCGAACTCTATGCTTAGATATTAACTCTAATAAATCAGTAGTTTCTAATTCTTTTTTTAATAATTGAACTGATAAATCAAAAAGTTTTGATTGATTTAAACCAGTCTTCTCAGATAAATCTGATATAAATTCAAAGTTATCACTTGAAAGTGTACTACTAATTCTCTTTCTGTGAACTAAAGCCATAGATTATCCTCCAAACAAAGATTATATAATATAGTTAAACTTATCTTTATTATCAATATTTAATTCTTGTTTATAAAGATTTTCTGTAAGTTGAGACAATGAAATATCATCTCTAATAGCTTTTATCTTCATTTATGTATATAGTAAGTTTCTTATTGTTATTTGCCATAATAACTCTCCTAAGCAAATATATTTTATCTGTTATTATATCATAAACTTATATCTAATAAAATTAAAGTATAAAATAAATAACTCCTTAGTAATAAAGCAATAATACTTATTTATAGAACTTAATGTTATTTTATGCTATAATTTAATAAATATTTTAAAGATTATTTGGAGGTAAAGATGGCAGTAGTTCATAGAAAAAGATTATCTACTTCTGTATCCAAAGAACATTTTGAATTTTTAAATAAAACTTGTGAAGATAATAAACAAAAACAGTCAGCTATTATAGAAATTGCATTAGATTTATTAAAAACTGAGTTTAAAACTAAAAATTTATCAGAGATTATTCAATATGTAAATGATAGTAACAAGTAAAAAATTGTTACTATCTTTTTTTATAATTATTTATTGAAAGTAACGTATCTTTGTGGTAGAATTAGATACATGATAAACCATAAGATACGTTACTTTAATATTTAAAAGAAGTAGCAATAAAACTACTTCTTTTCAGGATAATTATTTTTAACGTATTCTTTAATAGCGTTAACAATAAATCCATTTAAGCTTCTACTTTCATCTTTAGCATATACTTTAATTTCATCTTTTAAGTCTTTAGGTATTGTTAAGCTTATTCTATCATTTATGTTAGTATTTATTGCCATAAATACACCTCTATCTTAATAATTTTAAATATATTATACTATTAAACATTTTAAATTACTAGTTTTTAATAAATTTGATATATTTTATTAACTTTGATATCCAAACAATTTAAAAATGATATCACTTTAGCATAAAATAAATATAAAATTCACATTATAAATAATAGAAGGAGGAAAACATCATGCAATTTTTAAAAATGCCTTATGAGTTAATAACAGATAAATCAATAACTGCAAATGAGTTTAGAATATATACTTATCTTCTAAGCCTTTATAATGCTGAGAAAAAATGTTGTTTTCCCTCTTTAGATGTGATTTCAGAAAGATTAGGTATATGTTTATCTACTGTTAAAAAATCAATAAAGAACCTTGCAAAGCTTAATTACATTGTTATTGAAAAAAGAAAAGGACTTGCAGGAAACTTTAATGTTTATAAAAAATTAAAACACATTATGAGCAATATAACTAAAAAAGCTAAAAGACAGGATTTATCACATAATAGCACTATTAAAGACATAAAAAATAAACTTTTTAATAAAACTAAAATTAATAATAAAGATATGAATATTGAAGAGGAATATATAGGTGAAAATATAGATTCACACATAAATGTTAGACTTGCTAGAAGTGTTACAAATGTTGATAACAGTAGCTTTGCTAAGAAAATTTTATCTTTAGCTAATGAAAATATAGTTAGGGAAGCCATTAAGATTTTTAAAAGGAAGAGAGGTAAAACCCCTACTTTCTTAATTAATCTTATAATTGATGAATATTGTAGAAGAAAAATAGATTTTCCGCTTGGAATGTTTAATTTACTAAAAAGTAGATTAATGATTTTTAGCCCATAAAGAGTTATATTGTGGTCTTAAAACTCATATATAAAAACTTTCTAGAAAAAGAACATTCTGAGGGATATTATTTGTTCCACTCTTTCCTTAAAAGACTATATATACTAGCATCAACAATTCCCTGATTGC
>JAUNBX010000015.1:0-11494 GCA_030526875.1 Clostridium perfringens
CTTATCGTTGTAGTACTTCCTACTTTACTTGTTGTTCCACTTATCGTTGTAGTACTTCCTACTTTGCTTATTGTGTTATTTGCTGTTGAAGTACTTTCTTTTGTATTTACAGCCATACTTATTATATTATTTGCTTTACTTGTTGTTTGTGTATTATTTGCAACCTTATTTGTTGTTGAGTTACTTTCTGTTGTACTTAAAGTTGTACTTTTTATATTATTAGCTTCACTTCTTGTTCCTGAGTTATTTCTAACCACATTTGTTGTTGAACTACTTCCTGTTGTACTTACAGCTACACTTTTTACATTAGTTGTTGTTGTCCCCACTGAAGTATTTTGTGTAGTAGTTGCATTTGAATTTAATGATATGTATTCTTCATATATAAATCCTGTTTCTCCATTTACAGATACCCTATACCATTGTCCTTGTTTACCTGTAATAGTAACAGTTTGTCCATTCGCCAATGTTTTTAAAATATCTGAATTAAGACCTGCGTTATGTCTTAGATTAACTACTGAAGAAACATTTATAATTGTTCCTTGAGAACTTAAACTTTTTAAACTACTATTTTGACAATTATATATCTCTTGTACATTAGATGCCTTTAAATACCCAACATCTCCTGTTTCACGAACCTCAACTTTATAATATCCATTAGTGTTTCCGCTTTCAAGCGTTACCATTTCACCAACAGAAACATTTGAAACCTTATTTCCATTTGGAGAATTTAATAGTTCAAAAGAACTTCCGCCATTTATTATGACACCTTCCCCAGTTGCGACTCCACCAATACTTGAACTGCCTAAGCTACTAGTTAAACTACCATTACTAGTCGTAGTGCTAGTTGTGCTTACTGAACTGGCTAAAACTATGTTATTAGTTACAGCTACAGAGCTTGTCCCCAATAATCCATATCCACCTATTGTTACAGTGGCAGCTACTATTAATGCTGTCATTTTTACTTTTTTCATCAACATCCTCCTTAGTATTATCTATTAAATAAATTAATATTATCTAAAAATATTTATGTTATTAATAATAACTTAATTTTGCTACATGTACAAACTGTGAATATTGGTTATTTTCTCAAATATGTTTATAATTTAGCGTTTATAAGCTTTTTTTTACTTATCTTTAAATAATTTCACCCCTTTTTCTTTAGTATTCTTTAAAATGCTATATTTTTTTTACTAGTTTTTTTAAATATATTAATAAACTGTAAAATAAGTTCTTTTTTCTCACAAAAATAAAAAAGGTTGTACCAAAACAACCTTTAACTACAATACTATTAAATACTGTAAACTATTTTGCTACAACCTGTTATAAATTATTCCTGAATTTGAGAAGATCCCTCATTTGTTAATTGCTTCTCTGCTATTAAATCTTCTATAACTTCCTTAGTTTCCATTAATTCTGGTAAAGACATAGTGTTAAAATCTGCTGACTGAGTTGAAACATTTATTCCTTGTTGTCTTAAAAAATCATCTACTTTACTTTGATTTTTCTTATAAATGTAGTAACCTACTGCACATACTCCTACACCTACTAAAGCTCCTGTAATATGGTCTTTGTTTATTTTTCCGTTTAATAACATAATTTTTTCCTCCTGTTTTATCTATTTTTTATATTTAATTTAGAGTTTGAGCTCTAAAAAATATTAGCTTATTACATTACTTAATACTTTTGTACTTTTTTCATTACTAACTATAAAAGAAGGACCTCCTTCAAAACCAGATAAAATTTTATCTGATACTTTTAAAGTTCCATTATTAGTTAGAACAAATGATTTTCTCATAGTATTTCCTTGAACCTCAATAAATTTTTCTAAGAACATTCTTAAAGTGTTAGTTCTCTTTGTTTTATCTACATCTGGAACTACTGTTACATCATAATAACTCTCATTTGTATTATGATTTTTTATTTCTCTAACATTTACCATAAGTCTACTATTTGATATATCAAGTATATGTCTTCCAAAGGTAGTAAACCATGTTATAGCTGATGGTATAAGAAAATTCCCTTTACTAACAGAATTTATTAAATACATAACTGACACAACTTCAGGGTCAAAATATCCCTTTTCATTTATCTCATTATATGCATGTTCACCTATAGCACCAACTGTAGTTCCAACTGCTGCCCAGTTTAAAAAATCGCTTATATCAGTTCCTATTGTTAAATATTTACTTATACCACCTAAGAGAATTGTTGCTAATGAATAATATGCCATTGGGGGAATTTTCTTAGTTGATGAATCATAAACAAACCTTATAGGTATAAGGTCAAAATCTTTTGAATATACAGCTATAAATCTCATAACTAACTCTTCATTTGATATTTTATAATCACTGTATTTAAAAAGAATAGATTTTGTTATTTCATTATAGGATACTTCATTAATACCATCTCTTCTTAAAAGCTCATCAATAACAAATTTTTTATTCCTTAATGGATGAGAGATTCTAATTCTTAATCTATTTTTTATATTGTGAACAATAATTATAGTTGGATTATTCATAACTAAACTCCTCTCTCCATATTAAAAAACATAAGTCTTATTGAGTTTGATACAACAAATATCGTACTTGAATTATGAAGAACTGCTCCCCAAAATACAGGAAGCCTCCCTATAGCACTTAACATAAGACCTAAACTATTTATTCCTATTACAAGACCAAAATTTTGTTTAACAACTTGCATAGTATTTTTAGAAAGCTCCATTATAGTTGGCATCATCATTGGATTATCACCATTTATAGTAATATCTGCAGCTTCCATAGCAACATCTGTGCTTCCTCCACCCATTGCAATTCCAACATCTGCATAAGCTAATGCTGGAGCATCATTAATTCCATCACCAACCATTATAACCTTAGCGCCTTTAGATTGATATTTTAGGACTTGTTCTGCTTTATCAGAAGGTAAAAGCTCTGCCTTATACCCATCAACTCCCATTTTCAAAGCTACATCTTTAGCTTGTTCCTCTAAATCACCAGTTAATAACACTATATCATCTACACCTTGATATCTAAGGTTATTTATTGATTTTTTCATATTTTCTCTCATTTTATCCTTCATAGAGATTAAAGCAATTAACTTTCCTTTAAAAGCAACATAAATTATATTCCCACCATTTTGTTGAATTTTTTCTTCTTTCTTAGCAATATTTCTTAAAGAAATATTATTTTCTTCTAAAAATAACCTACTACCTACTAATACATTCTCACCATCTATTGTAGTTTCCATACCTCTTGCTACATGTGTTTTTACATGTCCATGTATAGGTATTTCTATATTATCTTCTTTAACTCTATTCATTATTGCAACAGACATTGGATGAGAGGATGTTTCCTCAGCAGCTGCTGCTATTTTTAAGATATCCTCTTTAGTATAGTCTTTTCCTATAACTACAATATCAGTAACAGCAGGCTTTCCTTCAGTTAAAGTACCTGTTTTATCTAATATCATTGTATCTGCATTTGATAAAGCTTCTAGATAATTTCCACCCTTTACCAAAACTCCATGGCGTACAGCGTTATTTATAGCTGCAGAAAATGCTGTTGCAGTTGATAGTTTAATTCCACAAGAATAATCTATTATAAGCATATTTAAGGCTCTATTAACATTTCTAGTTAATAGATATGTCATACCTGCAAAGATAAAATTTGCTGGTACTAAGTAAGTTGAAAACTTATCTGCATAGTCTTGAATAGGGGCCTTTTTAGATGCAGCATCTTCTACTAGATGTATAATTCTAGATACTACTGTATCATCCCCTGCTTTTTCTGTCCTTACTGTGATACTTCCAGCTTTTATAACTGTCCCTGCAAAAACTTTTTCACCTATTCTTTTAGTTACTGGCATATATTCTCCTGTAACTGATGATTGGTCAATTACAGCTTCACCTTGAACTACCTCACCATCTACACAAATCTTTTCTCCTGTATAAATTACAATTAAATCTTCTTTATTTATTGTATTTACTGCAAATTTCTTAACGCTTCCATCTTCTAAAAGCTTCCATACTTCTTCTTCATTTACTGATAACATTTTCTTTATGGAATCCCTAGTTCTTTCCATTGTATAAATTGTCATAAGCTCTGCTACATCTGATAAAAGAGTTATTGTTAAAGCCGATTTATCATTTCCAAGAAGAAGACTTGATACTATTGAGGTTAATGTTAAAGTATCTGCATTTGGTTTTTTGTTTTTTATAGCTCCTCTTATACCGTTATCTAAAAGTCCTTTATTTAAATAAAGGGACACAAGGGCTGGAACCGTCATGAATTTTCCTAATATTCCAAACCTTTGTACACCATAAAAATCTTTTAATCCTAATTTATCTTTAGCAACTATATATCCGAGTGTTCCAAGATTTAAAGCTACTCTTTTTAAAATATCTTTAGATGTTTCATTTTCTGAACCTACAGATCTTTTATTAATTCTCTTTTCTTGTATTTTTTCTTCAGAAATAGCCACTGAATATTTATTTAAAACCTTATCTACTATTTCTTTTGTAGAATCTTTAGAAAAAGAATAGTCATACTCTACTAATATTGATCCTGTAATTGGATTTAAATATGCTACTTTTATATAATCATTATTTTTTAAAGTATTTTCAATTTCACTCTTATAGGACTCTAAAAATTTTATTTTATCAGAAACTAACCTTAATCTTCCTTTAATACTATGCTTTATAGTTGTATTGATTAATAAATTACCCTTCACCTTGCTTGTAGCCCCCTTTAGTTACAAAGAAATATTAAATATTCTTCACAGCTTCATCTAATTGTTGGTTTATTGTTTTTATGACATATTCTAAATTGCTCTCTCCGTACTTTTCAATTAGTTCAAAATTATTTAGTCCAATTTCTTTTAACTTATCAATCCATCTTAGTATCTTCTTTTCATATAGCACATTCTCATCATATATAACTAAGATACTTCCAGTTATATTATTTACTTCAACTGTTTTTACTCCATTTAATTTATTTAAGGCATCATTTATAAACTTTTGATAAACTCTATATTCTTCAGGAACAAGCTTTAAAGAACTTACTTTAAGCCTCACTCTCCCTGGAATACTATGAGAAACCTTAATCTTTAGTAGCTGTCCTATTATAAATTTTTTTAAATTCATAAATCTTCTCCTTTGTTACAGTGCATTAGCGCCCCATCTTAGTAATGTATATCCATTTGGAAATGCTATTGGATTTGATTTTACTATTATAAATCCACCTAGTATTGTTAAAAGTATAAATAAAGATTTACTATCCATAAGACCATTTGTTTTTTCATAAACAGCCATATTTACAGCTTCTTTCATACTTTTCATTTCTCTAGTTACTAAAGCTTCTGGCTTTTTTGTTATAGCTTCTTCTAATCCTAAAAGTTTTGCTATAACTCCTATTAAAACAGCTGTATCAACAGTTTTTTCATCATAACAAATTAAAAGGCTTCCTGTAATTAGATTAGCTTCTATAGTTTTTATAGCTGGAACTCTAGACAATTGAGTCATTAAAATGCTTTTTGCTTCTTCATTTTCCTTTAATATAGGAATATAAAATCTAATTCTTCCATTAATACTATGTTTTACTTCTAAAACACCCTTAAAACTAGGAATATTAGCTTTATTTCTTTTAGTAAAATCATTTTTACTAAGTAAATCGCTAACAATTTTCCCAGCTAAACTAAGAAGTATGAAATTAATAATTTTATTATTCATCTTTTTACCTCTTTCTCACTATGTATTTTATATAAAATATTATTTTGAACAATTATCTACAAATTACTATAATATTACATTAATGTTCAATATATTTCAATAGTACCTAAATATAAACAAGACCATTTTTCCTCTGAAGTTTTAAATATTATTTATTAAATTTATTATTTTATTAATGCATAAATATATAAATAAGTTATTTATTAATGTTGTTATTTAAATTATATCACTTTTATAAATTAAAATAATATGAATCTTTTGTATTTCATAAAAAATGTTCTTAATTTAAATTTAATTGTTGTTTTTTAAAAAATCTATTACTAATTTGGTGAATTTTATTTTTATTATAGTAGTTGAGATAAAAAAAATTATTATATTATTATTTTCAATAATATAAGCTACTCTACAAGATAAGTTTTCCTCTAAGGGAATTTTATACTCCCATATAGTTTTATTACGATATTTACACCCTCTTACAGTTTTTATTTTATAAGGCCTTTCTTTTATTAACATTTCTGTATTATTTATCTGATTTTTTATAAATAACTCGTACTTTTTTTCTTTATGAAAAAATTTATTTAAGTAATTATTATTTTCTATGAGTATGTTTTTCATAAATTATCTAAACTCCTAATTATTTTTACTAAATTATAACATACATTTTTTATGTTTATATAAATAAGATACCTTACAGTACGTTACAAGGTGAGTTTTATGCCATTTTTTCTAAGCCATAATTTTCTTTCCTTATAGTCTAAAAGAATTTCTTTAACACTTTTCCAGTACTCTTTAGAATGATTTTTATGTTTCATATGACACATCTCATGAACTACAATATAATCGAATATAAGAGAGGGAGCCATAATTATACGGTAATTAAATAAGATTTTATTATCATAAGTACAACTAGCCCATCTTGCTTTTTGTTCCTTCACTTTAATATCCTTAACTTTATCATAGAAGTAATTTTCATAGTAACTTATTCTTTCCTTTGCTCTTTCTAAAGTTTTTTCCTTATACCACTTTTTAATAGCTAATTGTACTTTTTCCTCATCATAAGTGTTAGATACAACTATTAAATTTTCTCCTGCCAAATTTACATATATCATTTTTATACTCTTATCAACTGTTAGTTTTAAGGGATAATATTTTCCTAAATACAAATAACACTTACCATAAATAGCTTCTCTCTCTATCTTCTCATCATTTATTTTTTTTATTTCTTCTTGTTTATTTATTATCCATTTAGCCTTTGATTTAATAATTCGTAAAACTTCTTCATCCTTTACTATTATAGGCGCTTCAACCTTAATTTCTCCATTTGGCTCAATTGATATTTTTAGTGTTTTTCTTTTTTTATAAATTAAATTAAAGTTTATATTTTTGTTTTCTAGTTTTACTTTCATTTTTCTCTCTTTTCTTCTCATTTACGATGATTTTATTTAAGTGTTATAAAACTTATATTTATAATACTTAAGAGAAGAATTTTATAGGACCCTTCTCTTAAGTATGCTAAAATAATGATTCTAATCCATTTTCAAAATCACTTTTATCATTATTTGAATTACTTGATAGCTTTGTGCTTTCAAGAGTTAATAATTTATTTTCTTCAATAGTTAGTTTATTAGATATTTCTTTCACTTTACTAATTAAAGGCTCTACATTACTTGCTTTACTATGTTGTATTTCTTGATTTATAGAGGATAGCTCGTTATTAAGAAGGCTAATTTCATTTATAATATAAGCCTCTTCATTACTTATTTGTGATATGCTTGTACTACTTGCTGAAGTATTTGTAGAACTACTATCAACACTATTTACTACTATTAATAGCAAAAATATTAATAGTAGTGCTATTACTAATAAAATTGTCTTTAGTTTTTCTATCATATTTTTTCCTTTATGTATTTAAAAATTTACTTTATTATTAACTTTTTTATAGCTCTTCACCATTCCATTCATTTAATACTTCTTTAACTGACCTTGTCATTTCATTCATAAATTCTGAATTAATTTTAAATGCATATTGGCTTTGAGCATAATTTTTAGCTCCATATTTATTTTTCTCATTAAATAATTTATTCTTCTCTTTAAACATCTCTTTTATTTTTTTATTGTCTAAATTTTCATATTCCTCTTCAAAAATCACAAATTGCTTATTAAATCTATCCTTTAAGTCATGATTATAATCATCAGGATAATATCCTAAAGCCAACATAGTTACTGGGAAAACATACTCAGGTAAGTTAAATAAATCCCTATTATATTCTATATTTTCCATTATATCTCCAATATAACAAGAGCCTATACCTAATGATTCAGCAGCTATTACTGTATTTTGTGCAGCTATCATAGCATCTTCCATTGCTAAAAAAAGATTTCCCTCACTTGGTCTTAAAAATCTTCCTCCTACCTCTTTTATAAAGCTTTTAACATCATTACTTTCATAATAAGAATACCACTTTTTAAAATCCGCTAAAAATACTAAAAGAACAGGTGCCTTTTCTATAAACGTTTGATTATCACAACTTCCAGACAGTTTTTTCTTCTTTTTTTCATCTTTTATAACTAAAATAGAATAAGCCATCATATTTCCAGCAGTTGGAGCTCTCATAGCACATTCTAAAATAATATCTAAATGTTCTTTTGAAATATCTACATTCTTATATTTTCTTAATGAACTTCTCATTTTAATAGTTTCTATTATACTATTCAAAAAATCACCCCTAAATTTTAAATTATCTCTATTATATATTATTAAGTTCATATAGTGAACAATTTCAACTGAAACACTTTATCTAAACAGAATTCCTACTTTATTTGAACTTATAATCTCTAATGTCCCATTTGATGTTTTTACTGCTTATACTGGTACACGCTGTAGCAATGGTAGCTTTTTGATATCTCAAACATTTAATTATGATGATTTTATAAATAGAACAATTATAACCTAGCACATGCTGTAACTGTCTTAGAGGTTATTTAAATAATAGCCTCTTTTTTTCTTTTGCTCTCTTAACAATGTGAAATATCTATGAATATGGTATAATTTTTTAAAATAAACAAAAGAAAGGATTATTTTATATGATAGATATAAACAATTTTATAGATATTACTTTACTTAGACTTAAATCCCTAGATGTTGAGCAAGGAGTCTCTCTATTAACCTTTAAAAAAGATAGAAAGGTTACAATTATCAAAAAAAATAATAGTTTCTCTGTTTATGAAGACGGTTTTTCCAAAGAAATTTTTTTTAATTTAAATATCAAGGATCTTAGAAAGCTTTTAAAAGCTCTAGCTAGAAAGGAATTTCCAAGAAGCAACAAGCTTCATTTTGAAATTATTAAGTAAATACTCTTAATATAAAAATAGGAGGATTTCCTATTTTTATATTTTTAATTATTTTCTAAAAATTCAACCTCACCATTTAAATTATAATAAGCTGAAACAATTTTAAGTTCGCCAGAATCTACTAGTTTTTTTATTGCCTCATCCTTTTTAATTTCCTCTATAACGCTATTCACATTATTATGAGATGCCTCTTCAATAGATGTTGCTCCACTAATTACTGGCTCTATTTTATTTGTTATAGATGCTATATTTCCATGAACTTCTTCATCTTCATTAACACTATTATAAGCCGCAGTTACTGCTCCGCAACTTTCATGTCCCATTACAACTAATAATTTAATACCTAAATGTTCTACTCCATACTCTATTGAGCCTAAAGCTAAATCATCTATAACATTTCCAGCTAACTTTATATCAAAAATATCACCAACACCTGTATTAAATATATGACTTGTAACTACTCTTGAATCTGAACAAGACACAACTACTGCAAATGGATTTTGTCCTTTTGTTAGCTCAGCTCTTCTTTCGCTAGAAATATCCATTACCTGACTTTTATCATTTATATATAACCTGTTTCCCCTTTTCAATCTTTCTAGAGCATCATCTGCCCTTTCAGTATCTATATCTACTAATGACATTTCATCTATTGTTCCTGAATTATTACTTTCCTTACCAATATTTGTAGCAGCAGTAGTACACCCTGCTAATGTTACTGTGCTCATTAAAAGTAAAGATATAGTTAATTTTTTCATAATTTATTTATCCCCCAATTATTTATTATAACAAGATACAAGTATACTCTTTTTGTTTTTTACATTCAAACCCTAAACATTACTTATTTTTAATAAATTTACTTATTTTTCAACGAAAAGGCTAATTATATTATGTTTTTAATTGTTTTCTTATACTCTCTATATTTATAACATTTATAAAGCATTAAAAAATTTAGAATATATAGTTTAAAACGAAAGAAATGTTTTTTTATTATTCAAAAATACTTTATATGAAAGTATATTAATTACATAGAGTTATCTAATTAATATGTAATATCCCTAAATTTGTTATAATTTAATTGTAATTTTATTACTTTTATGGTATAAATATAATATAATATACAAGTTTTAAATTTAAAATTGCATTTAAACTTAAAAGGGGGCTATTATGAATAAAAAATTAGGTTTGACAACAAAAATTTTTATTGGGCTAATACTTGGAGCAATTGTAGGTATAATATTATATAATATACCTGCTGGACAAATACGAGATAACTTCTTAATTAATGGGGTATTTAAGGTTATTGGAAAAGGATTCTTAAGAGCTATGCAAATGCTTGTAGTTCCTTTAGTATTTTGTTCTTTAATTTGTGGAAGTATGGCAATTGGAGATACCAAAACCCTTGGGAGAGTCGGACTAAAAACTATATTTTTTTATATTATAACTACAGCTATAGCAATTACTATTGCAATTGGCATTGGTAAAATTATAAATCCAGGAATTGGGCTTGATATGTCTTCTATAAAAATAAGCGAAACTACTGTAAGTGAAACTACAGCCTTTTCTGACGTACTTTTAGATATAATACCAACTAATCCAATCAATTCATTAGCTAGTGGAAATATGCTTCAAATCATAGTTTTTGCACTCTTAGTAGGAATAATTCTTGCTAAACTAAAAGAAAAAGGAACTATAGTTGCAAAGTTTTTCACTCAATTTAATGAACTAATGATGGAAATGACTATGATTGTAATGAAAATTGCTCCTATTGGAGTTTTCTGCTTAATAGCAACTACATTTTCTAGTATAGGTTGGAATGCCTTCACTCCAATGCTTAAATATATTTTCGCTGTGCTTTTAGCACTTATTATTCAATGTCTAGGAACGTATATGTTAATGCTTAAAGGATTTACAGGCCTTAGCCCTAGAAAATTTTTAAGTAAATTTTCAAACGTAATGAGCTTTGCATTTTCTACTGCTTCATCTAATGCTACAATTCCTCTTTCTATTGAAACCTTAGATGATAAAATTGGTGTATCTGAAAAAATATCAGCCTTTACAATCCCCCTTGGAGCCACAATAAACATGGATGGAACTGCTATAATGCAAGGTGTAGCTGTTGTGTTTGTTGCCCAAGCCTTTGGTATTAACCTTAGCTTTAATGACTATATTACAGTTATTTTAACTGCAACTTTAGCTTCTATTGGAACTGCTGGTGTCCCTGGTGTTGGTCTTATAACACTTTCTATGGTCTTTAATTCTGTTGGACTTCCAGTGGAAGGTATTGGGCTTATTATGGGTATTGATAGAATATTAGATATGACTAGAACTGCAGTAAATGTTACTGGTGACGCGGTTTGCACTACAATTGTTGCAAAGCAAGAAAAAGAATTGGACTTAGAAATTTTCAATTTAAATCAC
>JAUNBX010000015.1:11594-46512 GCA_030526875.1 Clostridium perfringens
AATTGTTGCAAAGCAAGAAAAAGAATTGGACTTAGAAATTTTCAATTTAAATCACGGCTTTGAAAAGGCATTATAAATTATACTAAGGGGTCTTATTATATAATAAGACCTTTTTAGTTTTTAATGAAAAGTTCTTGGAGTAAACTCATCACCCTTTGCCTTAGGTTCTCCAAATACAGCTTTTGTACTTTCTGCTATTGGATCATGATTTATATGCTTTTTATGTGTTTTTTTATTTTTCATCTTTAACACCTCCATATAAGTATCATGTCCTAAAATTAATTTTAAAACCTATAAACTTTAATGATTTTAATCTATAAAATTTCTTTCTTGTCATCATTTTCATCTACATCTTTATAATCAACATCTACAATTGGACTAGTAAACATATCTTCCTCTTCCTTTGTTGTTTTTTGATTATAATAATTTTCATGTTCATGTAAATTTTCATGATTTTTATTCTTATTAAACATTGGTTTTATATATTTAAAGTATATAAATAAGCAAATTCCTACTATTATAGCGTAAGGCAATATAAGCCAAACAAATCTAAATATTAAAATCAATATTAAAATAGAAATAATTAAACTTATAACTCTTCCCATATATCATCATCCTTTAGTGTATAAAATATTTTAGTTTTATAATTTATAAACTTTTTATACTATATTTGTAATTGATACCTATAAAATTGTATGGTTTCTTTTTTATCATTATATCAATAAATACAAAAAAGAAAAAGTATAAGTAATAATTATTATGTAAAATGCACATTAATAATATAGTTAGATAAATTTAACTAAAATAATTTTAAGGAGGATATGGCAAAACTAAAGATGAAAATTTCATATTTGCCTAAAATTTTATGAAAAGATTTTTATCATTTTTTATGTCTATAATAGTCTTAATGTTAACTCTATCCGCTACCTGTTTTGGTAAAAATATCGATACTACCTTAGATGCTAATGAAGAAAGTAAAAAGGTAGTCTATTTAACCTTTGACGATGGACCTGGTGGTAAAATAACCTCTGAAGTTTTAGATGTTCTAAAGAGAGAAGATGTTAAAGCAACATTTTTTGTGGTTGGAGAACTTGTTGAAGCAAACCCTGATATAATAAAAAGAATGTATGAAGAAGGACACAGCATAGGTCTTCACACTTATAGCCATAAAAAAAGTATTTATAATAACGAAGAAAATTTTTTAGCTGAAAATTTAAAGACTAAAGAGCTTATTTATAATTTAACAGGCTATGAATCTACTATACTTAGATTTCCTTTTGGATGTAATAATAGTTATTATAAATTAACAGACACCATGTTAAATAAACTTCATGAAAATAATATTAATATTTATGATTGGAATGTAGACTCAACAGATGGAATGAATCCTAAGTTAGAACCTTGTAAAATAGCTGCTAAAGCAAAAAGTACTAAGGGAATGGCCATGGTTTTAATGCATACAGGTTATGCTAATAAAAATAGTGCTACAGCCCTTCCTTTAGTCATAAAATATTATAAGGAGCAAGGATATGAGTTTAAAACTATAACTCATGATACTCCTGAACTATATAAGGTAAAGAAAAAATAGTTTATATAGTTCCTGAAGAAATTATAGATTTTACTAAGTTTTTTGAAAGAGATGAGATTAATCCATCCTTGTCTCTTTCAAGTTCTAAAATATCACAATCTATTTTTAACACAATTGAAGGCATATTAGTATTTCTTATTATATAAACATCTGAATACCTAACACCTAAATTTAAAAATCCTAGATTTTCAAAAGAAGTTACTACATTCTTACTTATTTTTTCTTCTTTAAAATCTTCTTCATCCACAAAACATTTAATACCTTTATCTTTTTTATTATTAAACTCTAAAGATATATGAAGATTAGATAAAGAGTCATTAGCCTTTTTAATCTTAAAAATCATACAATCACCAAATGATAAAAATTTTTCATTCCATGGAGTACAATCATTTACTATAAATCCAAAATCATTAAACTCTTTAGTTATGTTAAAACTTATCTTTTTTAAAAATTCCCTTTTTAAATTCAAGGTATATTCTATAATATCTTTAGATGATATTCCAATATCCATACTTATTATAGAGCATTCTTTTAAGTACATAATTTTTCCTCCTAGAGTTAATGCAAAATTTAATTATTAAACACACAAAATTTTGCTTTATGTTATAATATGTACTTTTTTATCAATTTGTTAAAGATTTTCTCCTAAGCTCTACTTTTACTATTTTTTATTATTCATTTCATTTGTTATTATAAAAAAGGGATTAAGTCCTAAGACTTAATCCCTTTTTTCTTTATTCCTCTTCTTTAACTTCTACTACTTCATCAGAAGTAACTTCATCTTCAGTATTAACTGTAGTTTTGTTATCTTTATTCATTTTATCATATACAAGTGCTGCCACAAGTGCTGCACCTGCAACTCCTAAAAGTAGTTTTCTCTTTAAATGTTTCTTTTTCATAAAACCTCACGCCTCTCATATTTATTTATATTCATTATAACTTTTATTTTATAAAAAAACTATATATTATATGTTTCTTCAATCCATTTTATTTTATTTATTTCTTCTTCCACCTTATTTAAATTCATATCAGGATGTATAGTAGCCTCATCTGCTATAGTTATAATAGACATAGCCATGGAAAATTTCACTATATCTACTTCACTTAAATTATTCATATATCCATATCCAATTCCTGCTACAAAAGAGTCTCCAGCACCTGTAACATTTTTTACAGTTACGTCTAAAGCTTTCACTTTACCACACTCTTTTCCATTGTTATAAAATATACCTTCTGAATCTAAGCTTATATACACTTTCTTTATCCCTAAACTTAAAAAATAATTACTGGCCTTTAATAAATCTTCAGTATCTTTTATTGGAAAACCTGCTAATATTTCAGCCTCGTGTCTATTAGGTTTTATTGTATGAAAATCCTTAATCATAGTCTTTACCCAATTAGCTTTCTCAGCAGACACAGGATCTAATATAAAATTTGTTTCCTTTGAAAACTTCTCTAAGATATAAGAAAGTATTTTGGGATTATCAGAGTCTACTACTACATACTTAGCATTCTTTATTAAATCCTCTTTACTATTTATAAATTCTTCAGTCATGGCATTTAAGCTCTTCATATCTGCAATTGCAGACACCATTTCTCCATTCTCATCTAAGATAGCAAGATAAGTTGGAGTTGATCCTCCTTTTATTATCATAGATTCTTCCATATTATACCCTATTTCTCTTGAGTGTTCTAATATGCTCTTACCCCCTTCATCATCACCAATTACTGATAAAAATTTTGTATTTACTCCAATTCGTGCGCTATTCTCAGCAATATTTCTACATACTCCCCCAAAAGACATTTTTATTTTCCCAGGTGTTGAATTATATGATCTATAATTAGATGTACTAAAGCCAAATATGTCCATTATAGAAGCTCCAAGAACTAATAAATAATCATTTTTCATTACAATATATCCCCCTAAACCTTTAAATTCCTACGAATTGATTATTTCTTTCATTATAAACATAATTTGCAGATTTTAATCTATCTACAAGACAATTCTTTTCTATATTTAAATCTTCACAAAGAGCATCTAAATTTCCATAATAATCTCTTAATTTTAAATTTACTATGCTAAGAAGCATAAAAACATCCATAGTTTTAAAATTTTCTAAATCCATTCTTTAATTCTCCTTAATATTTTGCTAAAACAATTATACAAAAAATTTAATAAAGGCACAAACTATTAACAAAATTTTATTATTTAATTAAATTATATTATAATTTTATATATTTTTATATAATAAAAAATACCCTACTTTAAAAGTAAAAATATATTTATTACTTTTAGTAGGGAATAGTTTATTAATATTATGAATTTAAAATCAAATCTTACTTTTTAGTTTCAGGAACTTCTTTTTCTTTGTTTTTCTTTGGTGTTTCAAATCTTTTTGAATTCCATGATGATTGTTGATCTTTCTTTGCCATAACATTATCCTCTTTTCCTTATACTCTTATAAATAAAGTTTAAAATAAATTTGATTTATTTTAATAGTATTTTGTGAAAGAGTCTGATTTTTTATTCAGCTTAATTTGTTTCTTTAATTTTAGTAATTAAATCTTTTTGTATAAGTTCAGATTTTGAAAAGCCACGTCTAAAGTATCTTATTTGCTTATATTCTACACCATTCATAGAAAAATCTAGAATATCTATTCTATCACCTTTATATATAACAGGGTCTTTTTTTCCCTTTAAATAAATTAAAATTTCCATAAATTTTTCCTCCATAACTTTAATTCCGTAACATTTGTACTTGTTTATAGGCTATGCAATATTATATCATTAAAACAGAAATAATAAAAAGGATACATAATACTTAAAGAATATTGACTTTAGATAGGTTGAAACTATTAGTAATTTTATTTAAAAGGTAATGACTGCTAAATTCTTATTAAAATATTCTTTTATTTTTATTAAAATCAATGTTCACATAAAATATAGTAAAATTAAAATACATATAATTTACAAGAAAGTGAGGTTGTCACTGTAAAATAAAAGGTGGCAGAAAAAATTTATGGCTAATTTACAAAAAATAAGAAATGGCAAAAGAACTTTTGCTATAACTCCTGATATTCCTGGAGGGTTTATAACTCCTGAGGATTTAATTAAAATAGGAGAAGTTACAAAAAAATATAGTGGAGCACTTAAAATAAATTCAGGTCAAAGAATACTAATAACTAATTTAAATATGGAGGATATCCCAAAAATTTGGGAAGAACTTGGAATGAAACCTGCTGTTATAAATCAAAATTCAGTAAAAAATGTTGAAATGTGTCCTGCTGGATTTTGTAAAAGATCTAAGTTTAATACAATTGGTACAGGTATGAAGCTACATAACAAATATCAAAGAATGGATATGCCTTGCAGAACTAAAATAGGTGTTGCAGGTTGTAGAAATGCTTGTGGAAGTATCTATAGCAAAGATATTGGGCTTATTTCAGATAAAACTGGCTTTTTAGTTGTAGTTGGTGGTTCTTCTGGATATAATCCAAGAGTTGCCGACATAATAGCTAAAGATTTAACAGAAAAAGACGCCTTAAATCTTGTAGATAAAGTTGTAGAATTTTATAAATTAAATGCCCAAGCTGGTGAAAAACTTGGACCTTTTATTGACAGAATAGGATTAGATGAGTTTAAAAAGGCTATTAATAGTTAATTAAAAATCCTCCTAAAAATTAATTTAGGAGGATTTTTATAAATATATTTATATATTTAATTTATTCATTTTTTAAATCTTTAACATCTTTTAAAGTAAGACCAGTCTTTAAAGCTATTGTTTCATCATCTAAAACATCAAAAAGATTTCTTGCAATATTCTTTTTCTCAGATAACACAGCTTCACTATTTAAAGCATTTTGCTTTAAACTTCCTACAGAGTCTAAAAGAGATTCTTCTTTATAAAAATCTAAATAAGAATAATGCTTTCCATCAATATCAAAACCTGTTATTGAATCTATTGCTACATTTTCTGCTGCTCTAAATATTGATTTATCAACATCTTTAAAGTTTTCCTTAAAATTTTCTATAAGATCTTTTATTTCAAAACGCTTATTTCCAATCTTTTTAGCAGCTACCATACAAGCACAGTTAAGTGGCCATATACCTGAATTTTGAATCCATCTCTTTATGTATCTTTCTTCTACATAATAAAGAGGCCTTATAAGCTCCATATCCTTAAAATTACTTGATTTAAGCTTTGGAAGCATTGTTTTAAAGTTTCCTGCATATAAAATATTTAGCATTGTAGTTTCTATAACATCATTAAAATGATGACCTAGGGCTAGCTTATTACAACCAAGTTCTCTAGCCTTTGCATATAGGGACCCTCTTCTCATTCTAGCACACATATAGCATGGATAGTCCTTAGCTATTTTATCTACAACTTCAAATATTCCAGATTCATAAAGATGTATAGGAATATTTAAATAATTACAATTATCTATTAAGAGCTCTTTTATATGAGGATGATATCCAGGGTCCATGGCTATAAACTCTAAATCAAAGTTTACTTGACCATGTTTTTTAAGTTCTTGAAAAAGCTTTGCCATAATTAAAGAGTCTTTTCCACCTGAAATTGCAACTCCTATTTTGTCCCCTTCTTCAACTAAGTTATAATCTTTAACAGCTTTTACAAACTTAGACCAAACCTTTTTTCTATATGTTTTAACTAAGCTTCTTTCTATATCTAATAATGGCTTTCTTTCATTAAATGGTACTAAAATTTCGCACCCTTCTCCTGCTATGCCACTCATTTATTATCACCTACCTTGTAAATTTACTTGTCTATTATATCAAGTTTATTTAATTTTGTCTTTACTTTACTTTTAAATAGTAACATACTATAATAGACACATGTATTTCATATAAATACATATATTAAAATTAATTTTTTATTAAATATTCGTAATTTTTATATACACATATTAATTTTTTTTAGTTTTTATGGTATAATTCTATTTTATTAGGAAAAATAAAAATATTAACCTAGAATTTTAAGGAGGACATATTTTATGAAAGCAATTATAACTGTAATAGGAAAAGATAGAGTTGGAATAATCCACGACGTTTCTAAAATATTATTTGAAAAAGATATAAACATATTAGATATTTCTCAAACTATATTAAATGGATGTTTTACTATGATGATGATTGTTGAATTTGCTAATGAAAATTCAGACCTATCTACTATAAAAGAAAGTCTTGATGTTTTAGCTAAGAAAACAGCCCTAGATATTAGAATACAACATGAAGATATCTTTAATGCAATGCATAGACTATAATTTTTTAAGGAGAAATAATATGATAACACAAAATGAAGCATTAGAAACTATAAGCATGATAAAAGACCAAAATCTAGATGTTAGAACTATAACTTTAGGTTTGTCTCTTTTAGACTGTGCAAGTTCTGATATAAAAACTCTAAGTAATAATATATATGATAAAATAACTAAAACTGCTGAAAATTTAGTTAAAACTGGGGAAGATATAGAAAAAACTTATGGTATCCCTATAATAAATAAAAGAATATCAGTAACTCCTATATCTTTAGTGGCAGCATCAACTAATGCATCTTCTTATGTTGAAATTGCAAGAGCTTTAGATAGAGCTGCAAAAACAGTTGGTGTTGATTTTATTGGAGGTTTTTCAGCTCTTGTACATAAAGGGTTTACAAAGAGTGATTTAACTTTAATTAATTCTCTTCCTGAAGCATTAGCAAATACTGATATAGTTTGCTCTTCTGTAAATATTGGTTCAACTAGATACGGTATAAACATGGATGCTGTAAAAATGCTAGGAGAAACGATAAAAAACACTGCCGCTATAACACCTGAAGGATTTGGCTGTGCAAAGCTTGTTGTATTTTGTAATGCAGTTGAAGATAATCCCTTTATGGCTGGTGCTTTCCATGGTGTTGGAGAAGCTGAAAAAGTTATAAATGTAGGTGTAAGTGGTCCTGGTGTTGTTAAAAGAGCATTAGAGGCTGTAAAAGGTCAAAGTTTTGAAGAAGTCGCAGAAACTATAAAGAAAACTTCATTTAAGGTTACAAGAATGGGGCAATTAGTTGCTAAAGAGGCTTCAAAAAGACTTGATATACCTTTTGGCATAGTTGACCTTTCTCTTGCTCCAACTCCTGCTGTTGGTGATTCTGTTGGTAGAGTTTTAGAGGAAATTGGACTTTCTCACTGTGGAACTCATGGAACAACAGCTGCTCTTGCTCTTTTAAATGACGCAGTTAAAAAAGGTGGTCTTATGGCTTCATCTTATGTTGGTGGGTTAAGTGGTGCATTTATCCCTGTATCTGAAGATGAATGTATGATAGAGCAAGCAAAAAGTGGTTTCTTAACTCTAGAAAAGCTTGAAGCTATGACTTGTGTATGTTCTGTTGGACTTGATATGATTGCAATTCCTGGCAAAACTCCAGCTTCAACTATCTCTGGAATAATAGCTGATGAAGCCGCAATTGGTATGATAAACAACAAAACAACTGCTGTTAGAATAATACCTGTTCCTGGAAAAGATGTTGGAGATATGGTTGAATTTGGTGGTCTTTTAGGAAGCGCACCTATTATGAGAACATCTCCTGGAGATTGTATAGACTTTGTAAATAGAGGTGGAAGAATACCTGCTCCTCTTCATTCATTGAAAAACTAATTAATTTATTTAATAGATATAAAAAACACACTTTGATTGATTTCAAAGTGTGTTTTTTCTTAAAATTCTACTTTTACATTTTCTCTTTCTGCTTTATCTGCTTCAAAAAATTCCTTCTTTGTCTTTCCAAAAATATTTGCAATTAAAATATTTGGAAATGTTATTATCTTTGTATTAAATTCTCTAACACAACCATTATAATATCTTCTAGAATTAGATAATTCATCCTCAATAGTTTTTAATTCCCCTTGAAGTTTTATAAACCCATCATTTGCTTTTAAATTTGGATAGTTTTCAGCTAATGCAAATATTGATGGTAGTACCCTTGAAATCACGCTGTTTGCATTAGCTATTTCTCCTATATCTTTGCTATTTATAGCTAAATTTCTAGCTTCAATAACCTTTGTAAGTGTTTCACTTTCATGCTTTGTATACCCCTTTATAGTAGAAACTAAATTAGGAATTAAATCATATCTCTTTTTTAAATATACATCTATTGTGGAATAACCCTCATCTACTTTAATTTCAGATTTTGCTATGGAATTATAAATTGAAACTCCATATCCTATTATAATAACAACTATTGCTATAACTATAATTGTTGCAGCCATAAAATTTTCCCCCTACTTAATTTTTTTGTATATAATTTATAAGTTTTAGATGTTTTAAGAAAATTGCTGTGGCTCTACCAAGAACCACCGCCACCTCCTCCAACGCTTCCTCCTCCTACGCTACCTCCTCCACCGCCTGTGAAGTTATCTGACCTTTCCTTTTGTTGCTCTCTTACATAGTCTTTATATCCATTTGATATTTTACTTATATATCCTCTTGAAAATTCATTATATATAAATATATCTCCTGGATAATTTCCATAATACCAAGTTGGATTTTCATATTTTAAATCTTTAAATTTATCTTGAAAAACCTTGGTAATTTTTAAACATATTGCATAAGGCAATATATCATAATAGTAGTTTGGATTTTCTTTAATTAACATTTCAAGTTCTTGAATTTTAGCAGTTTTTATGAATTCTTTATACCCTTCTACTTCTCCATAAACTTTTGCCCCTTCTACTGTATGAATATAAATACAAGGTATCTCCTGAGATATAATAAATGAAAATGCAATTCCTATATATACAGTTATTAAAGGTATTGAACCAATTAAACTATCACTAACAACACCTAGATTAAATGATGTGTACATTAAAAATCCTAATATCCCTAAAGTCAATAAAATATTCACCGCATAATTTATCTTTCTAAAAATTAAGGATAAGGGAAATATAATAAAAAGACTTAAAGCACCTATTATAATTGAATATATTATTGAAAATTCCACGCTATAAGATACACTGTAACAATAAAAGCTTAAAGATAAAACTCCTAATGGGATAGATATTATACATAGAAATAAGTTAAAACTACTAGATAAGTTTTCAATATAGTTTCTTTTAAACATATTCTCACTTTTACTAAGACTGATAAATGATTCTATAAATCCCATATTTCCATGCTCAAAATCACTAGCCTTCACAATACCATCTTTATTTTTACTAAGATTGAATAAATTTATAAAAAAATCATATTCATATCTATTTTGAAAATCTTCTTTTGTAACTTCCTTTACCCTTTTTAATTCAAATTCTCCATTAATATTGTGAATTTCTATAAGGCCCTTATTTGCATAATAGAATATTATACTTGTAAGTTCTTCTGTAGTTAGGTTTTTACTAGGATAGGCTATATAAGATAAATCAATAGGATTAAATGATCTTGGAGGATAAAATCCTATTACTTTTACACCATTCTCCTTAGCAAATCTCTTTTTCTTTCTATAAAATACAGATGATTTAATAGCTAAAGCTATAGCTAAAGCACTTATTATAACTGATATTAGTGTAAATTTATTAAAGACTTTAGGTGACTTAAAATATCCCTTTTCTAAAGGAAGTAAAATTGTAATCCCTTCTTTAGGCATAAGTCTATTAATTGTTTCCCCTTTTATTGTATTGTTATCTGTATTAAAAGAAACTAAACTATTAGAACTTTCCCCAGCTTCCCCACTAAACAGTTTTATATTATTCTCATTAAAAGCCTTTGGCATATTTATTGTAAAATTAACCTTATCTATAGTTGTGTCCCACTCTGGCCCTACAATATTATAAGATAAAGAATCTAAACTCCCCTTATAAGCTATATCGTAGCTTATAATATAAATGGTGTTTCCATTTACAACTTTATCTGCATCACCTATTTTTATTATTTTGTCTGCTCCTTCACTTTCAACAGTGTAGTCATATTTCTTGCCATTTTCATCTGTAACAGAATTAACAGATAATACTGCCTTATTTAAGGGTATATTTCTAAAAATTCCATGCCTATCCTCTAAAAAACTAACATTAATTTTTTCAACTACAGAAAATACTCTATCCTCACTAACATCTACATTTATATCCATTTTACTTATAGTCATTCCAGTATCTAAAGCAAAAACTGTTTCAAAAGACATACCAATAATACAAAAAACATTAAATAAAAAATATACTAAAAACTTTCCTAATTTTCTTTTCACTAAAGTCCCCCTTTTTAATATTAATAAATAACTTTTAATTAATATTACTTCTATTTAATGAATTAAATTCCTCTATATTTATATTTATTAAATAGAAAAATAGCTCTGTAAAACACAATAAATAAACTATATCTTAATTTAATATTAAATAATTGAAAATTTAGGTTATTCTTATAAATTAACTTAACTTTATAGATATAATCTAAATATAAATAAAAGATTCTATAAGAAGGCACTGTTTAAGGAAACTTTATAGAAATAACAATGCTTCGCACTATGTATTAAACTTTAGCAGTTTTCTTATTTGATTTAATATAATCTATCTGTTATAATTCAGTAGTAAAACTATGTATAAAAAATATTAATATTTTTTATACATTTTTATATTAAAATCGTAATATAATCTCTGAAAGGAATTGATAAAATAAATGATAACAGTAAATAACGTAAGCTTAAGATATGGTTCTAGAAAATTATTTGAGGATGTTAATTTAAAATTTATTCCTGGTAATTGCTACGGAGTTATTGGTGCAAATGGTGCTGGTAAATCTACATTTTTAAAAATATTATCTGGAGAAATAGAAGCAAATACAGGAGAGGTTTCTTTAGCTCCAAATACAAGAATGTCAGTACTTAAGCAAGATCACTTTGAATATGATAACTCTGAAGTTTTAAAAACTGTTGTAATGGGTAATGTTAGATTATTTCAAATAATGGAAGAAAAAGATGCTCTATATGCTAAAGCTGACTTTACAGAAGAAGATGGTGTTAAAGCTGCTGAACTTGAAGGTGAATTTGCAGACCTTAATGGATGGGAAGCTGAATCTGAAGCCTCTTCACTTTTACAAGGCTTAGGAATAGGCACTGACCTTCACTACAAAACAGTTGGAGAACTTAAAGGTGATGAAAAAGTTAAAGTATTATTAGCTCAAGCTTTATTTGGAAAACCTGGAGTTTTAATCCTAGATGAGCCTACAAACCATTTAGATGTTAAAGCTATTACTTGGCTTGAAAACTTCTTATCTTCTTTTGAAGGAACAGTTATAGTTGTATCCCATGATAGACATTTCTTAAACATGGTATGTACTCATATCTGTGATGTTGATTTTGGTAAAATCAAACTTTATGTTGGTAACTATGATTTCTGGTATGAATCAAGCCAATTAGCTCTTCAAATGTCAAAAGACCAAAATAAGAAAAAAGAAGAGAAAATTAAAGAACTTCAAAACTTTATCGCTAGATTCTCAGCTAATGCTTCTAAATCTAAACAAGCTACTTCTCGTAAAAAGCTTTTAGATAAAATCACTTTAGATGATATTCAACCATCTAGCAGAAGATATCCATTCGTTGGATTCAAACCTGAAAGAGAAGTTGGAAATGATATATTGGAAGTTAATGGCTTATCTAAAACAGTAGACGGCGTTAAAGTATTAGACAATGTAACATTTAGAGTAAATAGAGAAAATAAAATTGCCTTTGTTGGTGATGAAATATCAATAACTACTCTATTTAAAATATTAAACGGAGAACTTGAACCAGATTCTGGAAGCTATAAATGGGGAATAACTACATCTCAAGCATACTTCCCTAAAGATAACACTGAATTCTTTGAAGGCTGTGAATACTCTTTAGTAGATTGGCTTAGACAATTTGCTGATAAAAAACCTGAAACTCAATCTGAAAGTTATTTAAGAGGATTCCTTGGAAGAATGTTATTCTCTGGAGATGAAGCTTTAAAGAAAGCATCTGTTTTATCAGGAGGAGAAAAGGTAAGATGTATGTTATCTAGAATGATGCTTAGTTCAGCTAACGTTCTTATGCTAGACCAACCTACAAACCATTTAGACCTAGAATCAATAACAGCTGTAAATAATGGTCTTATAGACTTTAAGAGCATTATATTATTTGCTTGTCACGACCATCAATTTGTTGAAACTATAGCAAACAGAGTTATCGAATTAACACCTGAAGGAGTTAAATTCGATAAAGAATGTAGCTATGATGAATATTTAGAAAGTAAATAATATTTTATATATAAAAAAGGCAAGTTGTATTAATTTCAACTTACCTTTTTATTAACTTAAGATGTCTAATATATCCTCTTTAGTTAAGTTATTTAAATTCTTATTCATTATATTCTCATCTAAAATACTGTCTATAATACTATTTTTATCATCTTGAAGATTAACTATTTTTTCCTCTATGGTATCTTTGCAAATAAGTTTTAAAACTTCTACATTACTTTCTTGTCCTATTCTATATGCTCTATCTGTTGCTTGATTTTCAGCTGAAGGATTCCACCAAGGGTCAAAATGTATGACTAAGTTTGCAGATGTTAAATTTAGACCTGTTCCACCTGCCTTTAAAGATATTAAAAATACCTTAGCCTCTTTTTCCTCGTTAAACTCCTTTACTCTTTTTAATCTTTCTTTTGATGATATTTTCCCATCTAAGTAACTATACTTTATATTTAAATTTTCTAAATGAATCTTTATTAAATCTAAAGCTTTTGTAAACTGTGAAAATATTAAAATCTTTCTATCTATTTTTATATTATTTTGTACAATATCCATTAAAATATTCACTTTACAACTTGTGCTATTATAATCTTCTAAAACAAGACTTGGATCTAAACAAAGAAGTCTAAGCTTTGTTAGATGACTAAATATACTTCCCTTATTATTTTTTATAGCTTCTTTAATTATTTTAACATAAGAGTTATAAACAAGTTTTTGTTGTTTTGTCATATTTACTATAACTTTTTTCTCAAGTTTTTCTGGAAGTTCCTCTAAAACTTTTTGCTTTTCACGCCTTAAAATAAATGGACTTACTAAATCTTTAAGTTCCTTTAAACTTTCACTATTTTTAAATCTTTCATCAAACTCTTCCTTTGTTTTTAAGTATCCACACATTAAAAAATCAAAAATGGACCATAAATCTACTAATGTATTTTCTATGGGTGTTCCTGTTAGTGCAAATCTCACCTTAGAATTTATATTTTTTACATACTTTGTTATTTGCGCCTTTGGATTTTTTATAGTTTGAGCCTCATCTATAATAAAATAATCAAAATCTTTTTCTTTGTACAAATCATAATCCATTTTTAACGTGCCATAGGTAGTTAATAATAAGTCATAATCTTTTTCATTACTTAATATATGTTCTCTCTTTTTTGTATCCCCATAAACTATTTTTACATTTAAGCTTGGAGCAAATTTTTTTAATTCGTCTATCCAGTTATATATTAAAGAGGTTGGTACAACTATAAGAGATTTTTTTTCATATTCTTTTTCTAACAATAAAAAAGTTATTATTTGTATAGTCTTTCCAAGACCCATATCATCTGCAAGTATTCCACTAAAACCTAACTTTGCTATATTTAAAAGCCATTTAACTCCAAATACTTGATAAGATCTAAGACTTGCATTTAAATCCTTAGGAACTTTTATATCTTCTTTTTTTATAGATTCAAACTCATTATATAATTTATTTAATACATCTTCTCCACTTATATCAATATTAAGCCTCTTTAATTTATTAAATAAATATATGCCTTTATTTTCATCTATCTCTATATACCCCTTACTAGAGCCTCCTATATCAAGTATTAAAGCCATATTTAAAAATTCTGTAACCTTTTTATCTGTTAGGTCTATGAAATTATTATCTTTTGTTTTATAGAAGGGTTCTTTATTTTTAAAGGAAGTAAATAAATTTTCAAACTCCAAATTATCTAAAAAGGGAAAATCATATTTAAATAAAATCCTCTTTTCCATTAAAGATAATTGCCCTTTAATATTTTTAGAGTTATAAGGTCTTAACTTATCAAAATCATTTAAAAATTCTATACTTCCAAATTTCTTTAATAACCCAACTCCTTCTTTTAAGAAATAATATAAATCATAGTCATCTCCTATAAACAAAAATTTATTTTCCCTTTTTATAAATTTTAATCTTTCTAGAGCTATAACAACTTCTCTCTCCCTTTCCCTATTTCTTAAAAAATTATTTTCTTCAAAAAAATCAAAGGTTTCTTCCCCATAAGACAGAGTTAAATAACAGTTTATATTCTCATTTTCCTTCTTTATAGAAAACTTTGTTTTTAACATATCTCCTAAAATTCTATAAAGACCTTCACTTAAATTTATGTCCTTTGAGATGACATTTAGTAGTTTCATTAGCTTTTCATAAGTTTTTAAGTTCTTTTCAAAAAGTATAACTCCTTTATCCTTTAATATATTATAAAACTCTCTATAAACTCTTTGTTCATTAACTTTAGGAATATATATATTTCTATCATATAAAAAAACATTAAAGTCTTTATTTAATGGAAGTGGCAGAATCTTTTTAGTTGTTAACAGTAATAAACTATCTTTTTCTTTAATTGTAAAGCTAATAGGCAAGCTTTTCCTTAAAATTTTTGCCTTATATGTTACAAGATTTTTTATAAAGGTTATATCTTTTTCCTCTAAAATCTTTAAAAACCTATAAAGTTGTCCTGGAAGTAAATTAAAATACTTACCATTAAACAACTTAAAATTTTTATTTAATCCGTCATTTATTTTTTCATTTAAATCTATAAATTCTTTTAAAAAATAAACAATTTCATAATCCCTAGCTAAAAACTCATGAACATCAATATTATATGTAAAGTCATAATTCACCTTAAAATTTTTAAAGTTTAAAAGACATTGCACAAATTCTTTTATATTATTTATAGAATATAACCCCTTACCTCTTATTTTAAATTCTATTTGATAGTACTTTAATTTTAAACTTTCTATTTCATTTATATAAACTTCTAAAGATAGCTCTTCTTTTTTTAAAAAAGTACTCTCAAGTAAATTATTAAGATTAGTAGTTTTATAAATTAATTTATTTTTATTATTTTCTAAAGAAGATGTACTTTTTACTTTTTTATCAACTAACTCATTAAATTTAAAGGTTGTTGCAACTAAATGTTCACATAAAAAATTTTTCTTATATTTATAGTTTTCATTAAATTCCTCACAGCCACATCTACACTCTAATGTTTTTTTATGTGTCAAATCATATTTTATATGAGTGTTATAAAACTTTCTATCATCTTTAACAGCCCCATATATATGATACATGGTGTCAATCTTTTTCCCCTTAATATCTTTAATAATACTCTCCTCATATCTCTTTTTACCTTTTCCTAAGTTTAGTGAGGAACTTGAATTTAGAATAGACTCTACTAACTCCTTTATCTTCAAAATTACACCTCTTTTCTCAAAGTCATTAATTTCATTTTGAATATACTAGTTTTTAATATATTTTAATATCATTGTTCTCTTATCTGAATTTTAAAAGGAAAGGTATTTTTATTTTAATCACTTACTTTTAACTTAAAAATGAATCCTATTTTTTAATTAAAACATAAAAAAAAGCAATGAAAATTCATTGCTTTTTTGGTGGAGGTAAAGAGATTCGAACTCTTGACCCCCTGCGTGCAAGGCAGGTGCTCTCCCAACTGAGCTATACCCCCACAAAATGGTGTACCTTTAGGGATTCGAACCCCAGGCCCACGCCTTAGAAGGGCGTTGCTCTATCCAGCTGAGCTAAAGATACATAAAAATGGTGACCCGTAGGAGAATCGAACTCCTGATTCCACCGTGAGAGGGTGGCGTCTTAACCGCTTGACCAACAGGCCTTGTTGACTACCTTTATTATATTACTCCTCTAAAGTAAATTTGTCAACAAAATTTATAAATTAAATTAAAAAACTTTAAGTTCACACTGTTATACTTATTTTTTTAAACATGATTTTACAAACATACCAGGCATATGTTCTGCTAATTTTATTTTATAATAAGTTTTCTTACTATAGCGAGGTGTCTTAGATTTACAACCCTTAAGATAGCATTTTACTTTATTACTTTTTAAAATATTAACTATCTTTTCTTTATCTGTATTTTTAGCACAACCATAAAGTTGATACATAATATGTTCTGGTATAAATTCATTTTTAATTATACATTGTAAAAAATCACTTAATGAATTTTTTTCTATAAAGACACAAAGATCTTCCATGGCGTCTATAACAGTTATATTTTTTTCTATATCACCTTTATTAGTTAAAGAATCTCTTCTCTGATGATAAACGGATAACTGCTTTTCTATACACTTCACTCTTTGAGCTTTATATAATGATTTAAATATAAAGTTTAAATCTTCAGCTCCATAACAATTTACTAAGTACTTTAGATTATTTTTAATTAGAAAGTCTCTATTATAAACGATACTACCTGTCCAAAGTCTTAAATTATTATTTCTATAACAATGAAAAACGTCTATGCCATCTCTAACATCTTTTTTAAAATCAAATTCTTGTTTTCTCATAGCAATAGGTGTTCCGTCTTGTCTAATTCTTTTATGATCAAAAATTATCATATCATAGTTATTTTCTTTATAAATTTCTTTTAATTCTTTTACTAAATTTTTTTCTATATAATCATCAGAATCTAAAAATAAAATATATTTTCCTTTAGCCTCTTTAATACCTATATTTCTACAAAAGCTTTGACCATTATGAGAAGATTTTATTATGTTAGCTTTTAAACCTTCCTTTTCTACATACTCTTTAGAAATTTCATAAGAACTATCCTTTGACTCATCATCTACTATTATAACTTCAAAATCTTTAACCTCTTGATTTTTCAATGATTCTAAGCAAGGCACTATATACTCCTTGCTATTATACATAGGAATTATTACACTTAAAAATATTTCATCAGTATTTTCCATAACCTATACTCCATTTCAACTCTTACGTAATATAAATAGCATTAAAAATATTAACACAAATTTTATCATTTTTCTAATTTTACATATATAATATATTATCAATATATTATAATTCCTATATTATAATACTATAAAATCATAATATAACAAGTATTTTGCATAAAAAATTTTATTTTAAGGAGATGAAATCTTTGAAAGGTTTTAAATCTCTTACCTTAGAAGATAAAAATATCTTATCTAAGTATTTTAAAAATATAAATACAGTATCTTATGAATATTTATTTTCATCACTTTTTATATGGAGAGACGTTTATAATATACAGTATACCATAATTAATGATGCTTTAATTATTTTAAGAAAAGAAGATAAGGGCAAGTACTTTATGGCTCCTTTAGGATATACTAAGGCCTCTCTTCCCTTAATAGTAAACAGCCTAAAAAATCTATCTTATAACGATGATGATTTCTATTTTCTTTTTGGTGATGTTGAGGAAGATTTTAAAAATTGTATGGAAGAAAAATTTAAAGATGATTTAGAAATTACAGAAGATGTAAATGATTTTGAATATATTTATAAAACAAAAGATTTAATAAATTTAAAAGGAAGCAAATATCATAAAAAAAGAAACCATTATAATATGTTTAAAAGACTTTATAATTATACTATTAAAGAAATTTCTAATGATAAAATAAAAAATGATTGTTTAAACTTTTTAGATACTTGGGCTAATAATAAAAATACACTATCCTTTCAATTTAAATTTGAAAAATATGCTATATTAGAATGCTTATCTAACCTAAAATATCTTGATTTAAAATCAATTGCACTTTATGATAATAATAGTCTTATAGGGTTTTCTTTAGGTGAAATTTCAAATAATACTGGAATAATTCATATAGAAAAAGCTAATAATGATTATAATGGAATTTATTCCTTTTTAAATAAAGAATTTTTGTTAAAAGATTTTTCAAAAACTACCTTTATAAATAGACAGGAAGATTGTGGTGATTTAGGTCTTAGGCAATCTAAAGAATCTTATTATCCAATACAAAAATTAAAAAAATATTGGATAAGAGTTAAAACTTAAGGAGTGTAAAATTTGGCATCAGGAAAAACTCACGATAAAATAACTTTAATATTTTCACCACTTGTAGCTTTAATATTTTTACTTTTAAATATACACTTTTTTAGTAAAAATGGAGCTATATTTTTAACTATTATAGGCGTAGCATCATATATATTTGGTGGATATATGTTTTCAGGAGATTTAGACATAAAAAGTAATGAATTTAAAAGATGGGGGAAACTTAGATTTATATGGGTTCCTTATCAACGTTTTTTTAAACACAGAAGTATATTTAGTCATGGCTTTATTTTAGGCCCCTTAATTAGAATATTATATCTTTATTTAATTTTTATAATAATATTTTCTGTACTTTACTCATTTTCTTTTATAAGTATTTCTCCTCCAAAGATAATAAGAGAAAATATAAAATTTATTTTAAATAACGATAAAATATTTTTTAATATTTTTGTAGCTTTATTTTTTGGCTCAGGTCTTCATACAATTACAGATTTAATATCTACTTCTATTAAAAAAAATGCTTCTTTTAAAAAGAAAAAATATAAAAGAAAAAAAGTCTTAAAAAAATAGTTTCTTAGAATATACAATAGGCTATACCACAAACATGATATAGCCCCTTTGTTTTATCTATTCTAATCTTCCTTAAACATATCCATAAGATTTGCGAAAGGATTATTTATATTTTCATTTGCTTCTTTTTTCATCTTTTGCATTATCTTATTTACTTCTTTTTTATTAACTTTATCATTCTTTTCAAATCTCTTTTTAAATACAGATTCCTTCTCTCTAAAGTTACAGTTTACTCCTGGACAAACATATATCTTTGAAGGCCCTTGCCCTCTAAGTTCCAATCTCTTTTTACATTCAGGACACCTTGCATTAGTAAGTCTTGCTACATTCTCTCTATAACCACATTCCCTATCCTGACAAACATACATAGTTCCATTTTTTCCTTTAACTTCAAGTAAATACCTTCCGCAATTAGGACATTTTCTTCCTGTTTGATTATCATGATGGAATTTTGATTTTCCATTTTTAACATCATCAACTAATTTCTTAGCATAGACTTTTAATTCATCAATATACTTATTATTATTTGCTGTTCCCTTAGCTATATTATCTAAGTCTTTCTCCCATTTAGCAGTTAATAGTGGTGATTTTAAATCTTCTGGTACAAGCTCTATAAGTTGCTTACCCTTTGAAGTTGGTATTATATCTTTTCCTTTCTTTTCTATAACAAAGGAATTAAACAATTTTTCAATTATATCCGCTCTTGTAGCAACAGTTCCAAGTCCACCTGTCTCACCTAACGTCTTAGCTGCATCTTTTCCCACATTAATATACTTATGAGGGCTTTCCATGGCAGAAAGTAATGTTGCTTCATTAAATCTTGCTGGAGGTGTTGTTTGTTTCTTAACTAAGTTTATAGATGCTATACGAATTTTATCTCCCTTAGTAAGGTTTGGTAACTCTTGACCTTGTTCCTCATCACTTACTCCATCTTTTTCATAAAGCTTTTTCCATCCTTTATTTTTAGTTACATTTCCTTTAGCAGTAAATATTTCTCCATTTATATTAACTTTAACTGTAGTTTGTTCATATTCATAGGCAGGTAATAACACACTTAAGAATCTCTTAACTACAAGATTGTAAATATGACTTTCTTCTTGATTAAGATTAGCTAAACTTCCCTTTTCTTCAGTTGGAATAATGGCATGGTGATCACTTACCTTTCCATTATCAACAAATCTATTATCCCCTTTAATACCTTCTTTAAGAAGTTTTTCAGTATACACTCTATATACGCCTGTTCCTACTGCTTTTAATCTTTCTGGAATAGTAGACACTATATCTGTTGTAACGAATCTAGAATCTGTTCTTGGATACGTTAATAATTTATGATTTTCATAAAGCCTTTGCATTATATTTAGTGTTTGCTTTGCTGAATATCCCCATATTTTATTTGCATCTCTTTGTAACTCTGTTAAATCATAAAGACTTGGAGAATACTTTTTCTTAAGTGATTTATTAACATCAATTATTTCTCCTTCTCTTCCATTACACTTAGCTACTATGGAATTTGCAACCTCTTCTTTATGAATTGAAGTATTTCCATTACTATTTACCCAGTTTAAGGTGAATCCTTGTGCCTTAGCATTAATATTAAAATAATCATCTGGCTTAAAATTCTTTATTTCCTCTTCCCTATTTACTATCATTGCAAGGGTTGGTGACTGAACTCTTCCTGCTGATAATTGAGCATTATATTTGCATGTTAAAGCTCTTGTTACATTAAGGCCTACTAACCAATCAGCTTCTGCTCTGCATACTGCTGCTTTATATAAATTTTCATAATTTCTTGCATCTTTTAAATTATTAAATCCATCTATTATTGCCTTATTTGTTTGAGAAGATATCCAAAGTCTCTTTAAAGGTTTTTTAACTCCAGACTTTTCTAATATCCAACGAGCTACTAGCTCTCCCTCACGTCCTGCATCTGTTGCAATTACAATATCACTAACATCATCCCTTAATAATTGCTTTTTTACTAAAGCAAATTGCTTTCCAGTCTTTTTTAATATAGAAAGTTTCATATACTTTGGAATCATAGGAAGTGTTTCCATACTCCATGTTTTATATATATCTCCATAGCCTTCTGGGTCCATAAGCCCTACTAAATGGCCCATAGCCCAAGTAACTATATATTTATTTCCTTCAATATATGCTCCCTTATTTTGATTACACTTAAGAACCTTTGCTAGTTCTCTACCAACTGATGGTTTTTCTGCTAAAACTAATGTTTTACTCATATTATTTTTTTATTTGACATAATATATTATAAACATGTCAAATTCCTTTCTTAAATTTTGCTTATAAGCACAATTATTTTTTTATGGTATTTTTATATTTTCTTTTTGTTGAATCAACTAATCTATCAAAAGCTTTAGTTACTTTATGGTGCCTTTCTCTAACATTATTAGCTCTATTAAAGTTTTTAAGATATAAAACAGCCCCTAGTGTATTTACTGCATCTAAATAGCCTTCATTAATCCTTCTTCTTTTAGCCTCATGATCAAGATTTAAAACTCCACCAATTACACCCTCATTTAAATTAGATGGACTTATTTCTATTATTTTTGCATTAGGAAATTGCTTTTTATCTATGTAAGCATTTTTTGATAGAAGTACAACAATTATTATATCACAACCCTCTTCATAAACTGGTTTTATAGGAATATTATCCACCATACCACCATCTAAATATCGTTTTCCATCAATAATTGAACTCTTATATATAAGAGGAAGGGATGCTGAACCTAATATTATATTTTTTGCAATGCTATCTTCATAATTATTTATTTTAAAATATTTAACCTTAAAATCAGGCATTTCCGTACATGAAGCATAACATGTTACTCCTCTATCCTTTATTTTATTTGTATCTAAATATTTATCTATAAACCTTATAAATCCTTCTGTTGGAACATCTCCATTTTCTATGACCTTACCCATGTTATACTTTTTTATGTATTTTAGACCTTTAGCTCCTATAGCAAGTTGCATACCTTTTTTTATAAGTTCTATTTTATTTAATGGTATTAAGGTTTCCATATCTACCTCATTCCACATCATTTCTGCCCTTCTTAAATCATTTTGGGCAAAAAGCGCTGCATTTATAGCCCCAACTGATGTACCTGAAAGTACTTTTATGTATTTATCCACACCAAATTCCTTTAATGCTTTCCAAACTCCAAGTTGATAGGCTCCTTTGCCTCCGCCACCTGCTAGTACTAATCCTATCTTCATACTATTTATAACCCCCAATTTTTTATCATCTGTATATTTATATTATACATTAAATCTATTCATAAATATCATAAAATTTTATTGGCTATAAATAAAAATAATTCAAAATTTAATAGTAATAGTTGAAATAATCCTAATTACTATTAATTTTTAAACAACATTTATATTATTTTTTAATAGATTATAAATAGATGAATCTAGATTTTTAACTGTTATATTGTCTTTTCTTCTTTGAGCATAGTATTTGATTTTAAAATTACAAAGGTTTTGTCTTCTTTGAAAGGGGTTAGAAACTGACCATATTTCCTCTGTGCTACTTTTTCTTATATAAATTTTCACCCTACTAAATCCTTTATAACTTATATAATATAAGGAATTACTTACTCCAAGTTCATTATTTTTAAAGGTTAAAAATCTATTTATTATAACAAGTGGTATAATAATTGAAATTATTATAAGTTCATTTGAATATAGAAAAGCTATAAGAGATATTACCGTAGCATAAAATAAAGGCATAGTAAAAAATCTCATTATATATTTTTTATTAGTTCTATATATCATCCCTGAGAATTTAAATTCTGGAATTATATGAATCAATATATCTTTTAAAAGGTCTTCTCCACACATAGGAAATATAACCTCATCTTCTTTGACCTCATCCCCATAACCTACAACAGAGCATTTTATAGTATATAACCTAAAAAATTGACATAGTATATTTTGTTCTATTTTTAAAGCATGAATATTCTCAGTAGGTATTGAATAGCTTTTCCTATTAAAAAGGCCATATTCAACTCTTAAATAATTTTTCCTTCTAAATATTATAAATTTATAATATTTAATTAAAGTAGCCAAAATTGAAAATATAAGCACTACTAAAAGAATTATTGTAACTACAAATAAAATAGATAAAAGCACCGCAAGTACTGTTCCCTTTAAATCTATATTTTTAGTTAAGAAATCTATTAAAAACTCCTTTATTTCTCCCTGTATCTGCTTATTTATTTTACTAATATAGTTTACAAAAGATATTAAAACTCCAATACCAAGTATTATATTACTTCTTAGCATCGATAATAATATTAAATGCATGGCAGATATCTTATAACCTAGATACTTATTAATATTTAAACTATCTTTACTTATAAGACTTTTTATTCTATAGCTTAAATTATTGTACAGATAATTTAAATCTCTAACATTTAATATCATATATATTTGATTCCTTTTATTAGATGATAGATTGTCCACCTTAAACTTTCTAAGCTTTAATATTTTATAAAACCAATTTCTTTCAAGTTCTATTAGTGATATATTCTGAATTGGAATTATAACTTCATTTTTTAAAAGAACACCTTCTCTATAAATAAGGTTGCTATCTGTAATTATGATTTTTGTATTTATCCATCTTAATACACTAAAAAGCAATAGTATAAGCAAAATAATGCCTAATGCTATAAGCATATATCCTTCAAATTGTAATGTTATAAATATAATATATGGCCAAACCTTCTTTAATATAGAAAAATATGTTATAAAAATCATAAACCAGTGATTTTTTTGTAAACACATATCTTTATTTACCTCGTAAAACTATTATTTCTTGCTAAATTCCATATTTTTGTACAAGCTTTATAATTTATAGATGGAATAGTTAATTTTCCTCTAGCTGTATATATTCTTATAGTTTTTATTCTTAAAACCCTTGAAATTGGGTCTTGTATAAGATCTATATACTTTATTCTGTTTACTGGAACACAAACAGTTTTTCTATAAATAATACCATAGTGTAACTCTATAAAATTTTCATCTGCATAGTAAGACCAACTTAAATATTTAATTACTGGGAATATAAAGACATAAAGAATATATGAAATATTATAAATCCATAATAAATTAAAACTTTTTAAAGCTACTGTTTTATGAATATCTAAAATATCAAAAAATACTATATAGAATATTATAAATAATAAAGTTCTCAAAAACATCCATCTTAAAATAGCAGTTTTACTTAATTGATATTTTTTCATTTAAATTCCTTTCTACATAATAGCTTTTAAACCATACAATGTTAAATAATATAATAAAAGTTTATATTGTGGTAAAAGAATTGTCAATTAAATGCAAAGAAAATCCACAACATATTGATTTTTTTTAAAACCTCATATTACAATATATTGTGGAAAAAATCTATTTATAATTATTTTAATATTTTAAGTAAGTTTATATATTAAAGCTTCATAAGGTCTTAATAAAATACTATCAGGACTTTTATTAGAATCCTTATAATTGCTTAAAACTAATTCACATTTATTATATAGTATATCTTGTGGAAGAATAAAGTTTTCATTTCCCTCATAAAAGTTTGCTACTACTAAAAATTTAATACAGTTTAATTCTCTTATATAACAATATATGGCTTCATGTTCCTCATAAAAGACTTTATATGATCCATAGACTATAACTTCATTTTCTTTTCTTAAATCTATTAAAGCCTTGTAATGATAAAATATAGAGTCTTTATTTTCTAAATCACTTTCTGCATTTATCTCTTTATAATTTGAATTTATTTTAATCCATGGTAACCCCTTAGTAAAACCTGCATTTTCTTCTTTTGACCACTGCATAGGAGTTCTTCCATTATCCCTTCCCTTTGCATAAATAGAGTTCATTATATCATCTTTTTTATAACCCTTATTTAAACGCTCTTTATACATATTTAAAGTTTCTATATCTTTGTAATCTTCTATAGAATTAAATTTCACATTAGTCATTCCTATTTCTTCTCCTTGATATATATAAGGAGTTCCCTTTTGCATATGAAGAACTGTAGCTAACATTTTAGAAGATACTTCTCTATATTCCTTGCTATCATTTCCCCATCTTGAAACTATACGTGGAAGATCATGATTATTCCAAAATAAACTGTTCCAACCATCCTCTTTAAGTTCATTTTGCCACTTTGAAAATACTTTCTTTAACTTTATAAAATCCAACTTTGCTAAATCCCATTTAGCTTTTCCTGGTACTTCATCTAAAGAAATATGTTCAAATTGAAATACCATGCTAAGCTCATTTCCCTTAGGATTACTATAAAGCTTTGCTATATCAGGAGTCGCTCCCCATGTTTCACCAACTGTTAATAAATCTTTCTTTCCAAAAGTCTCTTTATTCATCTCTCTTATAAGATTATGAAGGTTTGGTCCATTTCCAGTTATCTTCTCATCAATTTCTTTACCTATCAATTCAATAACATCCATTCTAAAGCCACCAATACCTTTATCTATCCAAAAATTCATCATTTGATAAATTTCTTCTCTCATATTCTTATTTTCCCAGTTTAAATCAGGTTGCTTTTTGCTAAATAAATGCAAGTAATATTCATTACTCTTTTCATCAAATTCCCAAGCACTTCCACCAAAACAAGAAGTTAAATCATTTGGTTCTTTTCCATCTAAAGGCTTTCTGAAAATATAATAATCTCTATATTTACTATTTTTATTATTTATAGCTTCTACAAACCACTTATGCTCCGATGAAGTATGATTTACAACTAAATCCATAAGTATCTTTATTCCTCTATTATTTGCTTCTTTTAATAACTTGTCCATATCTTCTAGTGTTCCAAATTCATCCATAATATCATAATAATCACTTATATCATACCCATTATCATCATTTGGAGATTTATATACAGGAGAGAGCCATATAACATCTATCCCTAAATATTTTAAATAATCTAATTTAGATATTATTCCATTTATGTCACCAATCCCATCATTATTACTATCTTTAAAACTTCTAGGATATATTTGATATACTACAGAACTATGCCACCATTTTTTATCTACCATAACTTTTCCACCTTTTAAAAACATTTTTTCTATATTATAACATATTTTATGGTTTATTTAATGACATTTTTAATCTTTATATAAACTTCATTCCAAAAATTAATATACACGTAAGTAAACTTTTTAACACATTAAAAATAAAGACAAGCTAACTGATAAATCCCTATTATCAGTTAGCTTGTCCTTATCACAGATTCCTTTAATACTATTTGGTCCAACTTAATATTCCTGTAATTCCTAAATCTTGTTTTTGAACCTCTTCTCTTGATTCTACATTTAAAGGGGTAACAACAAAAACACCTTTTTCTATTTCTTGAAAGTCTCCTTCTAATGCATAGCAAGTTCCACTTACAAAATCTATTAATCTTTGCGCAACTTTAGTAGTTAAACTTTTTGTATTTATAAGCACTATTTGCTTATTCTTAAGGGCATCACATATCTCAGCTGCATCTTCATATGATAAAGGTTTAGCTATTTTTATCTTCATCTTACTATCAGAATCATGAATATTTATTAAACTAGCCCCATGAGAAAGGTTATTTTTCTCTTCTTCTAATTTCTTTAATTCTTTATTTATATCATAAGAATAATCTTCATGTCTTGTATGATCTAAATTCACGTGCTCTACTCTTGTATCTTCTCCTACAATTTCCATATCCTCTTCATATTCTTCCTCAAAATTATCAAAACCTAAAAGTTCTTTCATCTTTAAAAGCATAGCCATAAAACTTCCTCCTAAGTATCTCATCACTTATTTTAAAATTAACTTAACTCTATTATAATAAACTTTATTTTAAAATCTTAAATTTCGACTAAATTATTTTCATTCTCTTAATATTTATGCATTTGTTTAATTGTACAACAAATACTGTGTAAAATCTACATTTTTTTATATATTTACTAAGATATTATTTGCAATTTTAAAATTTATTTCGTTATTATTATACAATACTATGAATTCCTATTCAATAAGGTTAATATATCAAATTTCATTAAGCTTATCTATTAATTGACATTCAATATCTTCTATCATTTCGTCTACATATTGTTTGTTCTCTAAAGCATTCTTAACTACATCAAGATTATCTAAAATAGTAGTTAACACTATATTAGCCCACTTTTCCATAGTAGTACCATTTGTATCTTCTTTTTTGTAAAAAATCCTTATAGTTTCATCACTATAGGAAAACTCCACTCTCTCTATATCCTTATTAACTTTTAATGCCTTTAATATTAAAAACTCGTACTCTTTGTTATCACTTAATATACTTAAAAGTTTTGAATTTTTAAAAACAATTTCTCCTGGTAAATCGCTAACAACTTTTAAACTCATAATTTGATTTATTATAAAATTTTTTAATTTGAACACTTTTCTTATTCCTTTAATAATTTATCTATAAAATTATATAATATTTTTCTAATAATAATTACAAAATCCATTAACTATTTAAAATTCTTATATTTTTAAACTTTAAATATTATAAAATTAATATTCTACTCTCTTAGTAATAATTTAGTTTATTTATTAAATTTTATAAAATTATATTCAATGTAAAATAATAATTAATTTAAAATTCAATTTTTTTTAATTTTTTTATTTATTTTAACCATTTTATTTAATATATGTATTTAACTTCATTTTATTTCTTAGAAAATTATGTTACAATTTCTTTAATATTTAAATTAAACACACACAGATATTACTATTTATTATAAAAGTACAAGAGGCTAATTAGCCATATTCTAAAAGATTAAGATTTATCAGGGGGATTATATAAAAATGAGTAATATTTCAAGATGTTCTATAGTTATATACGATGATTTTAACAACATTCTTATTTGTAAAAAAGGAAAATTAAAAAATGAACATAATATTCCTTGGATTTTATTTGGAAAAGAAATAAAAGGTAAGGAAACTGAAGAAAAATGTATAACTAAAGCTGTTGATAAGGATTTAAAATGTAATATCTTTAATTTAAAACCTTTTAATCAGTATGAATTAGAAGATGGTAGCCTTTTACAAGTATATACTGGTCATATAAAAGAACAGTTAACTTGCCATAAAGATATTATAAGAACTGAATGGGTTTCTAAATCACAATTTGAAGATTTAGAAATGGATTCACTCAATAAAGAAATAATAAGAGATTTTTTTAATTAAGTCTAAAAAGTAATGCTAGCTAAAATTTAGCTAGCATTACTTTTACTTATTCTACTTGGGTTAAAAGTCTTCTCATAACGTCTTTAAGTTTTCTTTCACCTAAAGTTTCATGACAAATAGCCATTATAAGATTTATTGTATTTGTTGATTCATCTAATTTATATCCTCTAATATCAAAATATGAGTCCTCTGGCATAAACTCCTCTAAATCTGTACCAAGTTCATCTGCTAGACTCCAAAGCTCCTCTACGGCATCATCACTATTTACATCCTCAAAATCATCTTTTAATATTTCTTTTAATATATCAACATTTATACTTAGATTAAATGCTATTATATCTTCTCTCTTTGAACCCTTACTCATATCTTTTATAACTTTAAATTCAGAATTTGATTCAATTATCTCTTTAAAATCCTTACTATCTAAAACTCTATCTCCAAATGCTATATACATAAAAAACCTCCAAACATAACTTTAGAGGAGTATCTAAGATTTTAGACTCCTCTAAAGTTTTAACCTAAAATATTTTTAACTAATGGATTAACCTTTGATCTATCAAATTTTCCTGCAATTTTAGGCATTATCTCTTTCATTATTTTACCCATGTCTGCTTTTGTGTAATTTCCTTTTTCTATAATATCTTTTATCATAGAACTAACTTCCTCTTCACTTATTTGAGCTGGAAGATATGGAGTTAAAACTTCAATACCAAACTTAGCTTCTGATATCTTCTCTTCATCATTTAATTGCTCTGCATAAGAAAGAGCTTCTTTTAATTGTTTTATGTTTCTTTCAACTATTTTTATAGCTTCTTCGTCAGGTATATCTTTTCTTTCATTTACTTCATAAGCCTTAACATCTGCATTAACTAATCTTAAAACAGATACTCTAGCCTTATCTCTAGCTTTCATAGCTGCTATTTCATCTTTTTTTAATGTTTCTTTTAACATAAAAATACCTCTTTTCTTATTTTTAAGTAATTTATAACACTTTAACTCTATTTAATTTGTTATATCTTAAGTTAAAGGCATTTGAATAATCTTACAACTAAAATAATAAGACTCGTAATTAAATTACTAATATTTTAATTATAACAATATTATCTAGTATAGTGAACATTATAAACAAAAGTTTTAATTTATTTAAACTTTTTTATTATAAGTGCAAAATCTTTATTCCCTTAAGGCAATAAAAATGATGCTAATATGCTAGCTAAGAGAAGTATTAGTATTACAAGTATTGAAGTTATTACAGATATTTCAATTCCAAAATATAAAATACTAAGTTTTACTCCTGTAAATATTAATATTAAAATTACTCCAAATTTCATATATTTAAATCTTTTACTCATTTTAGATAATACAAAATACATACTCCTTAAGCAAATTATTGCACATATATTAGATACGTAAACTGTAAAGGGATCTGTTGTTATAGAAAATATTGCAGGTATAGAATCTATAGCAAAAAATATGTCTGATACCTCTATTATTATTAAAACTGCTAAAAGAGGTGTTGCATTTATTTTTTTACCTCTTTTTATAAAAAACTTATCCCCTACAAAACTATCTGTAAATGGAATTACTTTGCTTAAAAGTTTTATAAATAAGTTTTCTTTTAAATTTTTTGGTTTTTCTTTGTTAAAGAGCATTTTTATAGCACTAACTATTAATATAACTCCAAAAACGTATAAAATGCTATGAAATTTATTTACTATAGTAACTCCTAAAAATATAAAAATCATTCTAAGAATCATGGCAACAAATATTCCATAGTCTAAAACTTTCATTTCTGACTTTTCATCTACATTAAAACTTGAAAAAATCATAAGAAAAAGAAATAGATTGTCTACACTTAAACTTAATTCTATTAAATAACCACCTAAGAATTTAAGAGCTAAGTCTGTCCCCCTTAAATAATAAGTAAGTATATTGAAGATTATAGCCACTACTATCCAAAATATACAGTTAACTGTTGCTTTTTTAGTTTTCATCTACTACTCCTAATATTATTTACATATTATTATATGACCTAATATACTTTACTTATTAAATAAAATGAAAAAAAGAGACTAATTTTAAATAAAAATTTAATCTCTTTATCTTAATGTTTAACTTATGAAATATTCTTTTTAAATTTTAATAAATATGTATTGTATTAATTTATTAAAATTTAAATGCTAAAATAAATACTCCAATTACTATTACAACAGAACCTATAATAGACCTTAAGGTTAGCGGCTCTTTTAATATCCAATATCCTAAAAAGAGTGATATTATATAACACATACTTTGCATTGGATAAACCTTATTTAAATCATAAGCATCTAATATATAAAACCAAAACACCGTAGCTACTACATATATCAGCATTCCAGCTATTATGTATTTATTTAAAAGTACTTTTATAAATTCATTAATACTAAATCCATTTAAGGGTTGTTGTGTTAGCCCTATCTTCCACCAAACCTCTCCTAAAACAAGCATTATACAGTTTATAAATACTAAAATAAAAGCCTTAATTTCTTCCACCTCCTTGCTTCATCTTAATTATATTTTAGAGACTTTAAAAAATCAGCCTTTAAACACTATTTTAATTTGCATAAAGTAAATAATGCCTTTACTTTATGCATAATCCTAGATATTTTTCCATGCCAAAACAATTATACAACAATATTAATATTATATCACTATTATTAAAAAATTAATAAAACTTTTCTTTATAAAGGTTACTAAAAATAAATGAGGCTTCCTCAAAAGTTACGGTATTAACAATGTGCAGTAATAATTAACCCTACACATCATAAATCACAAACTACTTTGATATAGCCCCATCCTAAATAAATAGCTATACCTTAAAACTTAGCAAAACTATCATTATATTTTACAAAGCCACTTTTTGTATTTTCTCCCTTATCAGTATCATATACTACATGCAAAATACCATTCTCCCTATAAATAGGAGTTGCTTTTTCATAAGGATATATGCTTCCAATAGAATTTGTACAACTTGAAGTTTCATAAACTATTTCAGGCGTTGAACCATTTGCCCATTCCTTTGCATAATCATATACTATACAGTTAGTTGCATTTGTTACATAAACCTTATTTACTACATTGTTTAAGATATACTCTATTAATACTAATTGCTTACCATAAAAGACATCTAAAACTTTTATTTTAGTACCTATTTCAATCCTACCACTTAATATATTTCCACTTGAGTCTCTTATATATAACCAATCATTTGTAACTACTGCATTAGTTACTAAAGACGCTGCACTACCATTATTATTTGTATTTCCGCTGTTATTATTTGTGTTTTCACTATTATTATTTGATGAGTTACTATTGCTACTTACATCTTGTCCTGTTACAGCTTTCACTATGGCATTTGCCATTTTTTCTCCATTATATCTATCCATATCTGCCTTAGAATCAACAAAAGCGCATTCTATAAGAACACAACTCATATTTGTATATCTAGGAATATAGAAATTTGCAACCTTTACTCCTCTATTTCTAAAGCCTAGGGAAGCTATTTCCCTACAAATGCTTTTAGCATAAGTTTCAGCTTTACCACCTGTTCCTACTACATAGCACTCTACTCCAGTTCCTCCACCAGCATTAAAATGAATGCATAGGTGTAAATCAGATTTACTTGCATTAGCTTTATTTACCCTATAAGCTAAAGAGTTATTTACAGATGAAAACCTCATATTATAAGGTGTGCAATCCACAGTTTCAACTCCAATAGATTTTAACTTAGATTGAACTAAGGTCCAAACTTCCTTAGTTAAATTATCTTCTTTTTTATATCCAGTAGAACCAGTGTCAGGATAACAATTATGACCTGCGTCTCCACTTATTTTCATATAAATACCTCCAAATATTTTTTAATCTATGTTATATTATATTTAATACCATATATTATTGTGTTAGCTAAAGTTACATATTTTCAAAAGAGTATTTTAATTATTCTTTTTTAAATATTTATATACTAAAAAATATCTGCTAATTAGTTATAAAGTTAACGGAACTACTAAAAAGAAAAGGGGAGAATATTATGTCAAAACAAATTTATTACAATGGTCCCATAATAACTATGGATGAAAATTATATGTTTCCAGAAGCTATTTTAGTTGAAAATGATAAGATAAAAAATGTTGGTTCAGAAAGTTTTATTTTTAGTTTAAAGGATTCTAATACAAAAGTTATAGACTTAAAAAACAACACTTTAATACCATCATTTATAGATTCTCATAGCCATATTACAGCCTTCGCTTCAACTTTAAATCTAGTATTTTTAAATAATATTAAATCCTTTCATGATATTATAAGTAGATTAAAGGACTTTAAACAAAAACATAATCTAGGAAAAGATCAATGGATAATTGGCTTTGGTTATGACCATAATGATTTACCAAATAAAATACATCCCACAAAGGATATTTTAGATAAGGCTTCAACAGAAAATCCTATCCTTATAACCCATGCTTCAGGCCATGTAGGAGTTTTAAACTCTTTAGCTTTAGAAAAGCTTAACATAACATGTGATAGTAAAGATATTGAAGGAGGTCGTATAGGGCGAATTAAAGACTCTCTAGAACCTAATGGGTATTTAGAAGAAAATGCCTTTATGTCCTGCGCTAAAAATATTCCTAAGCCTAGCTTAGAATCTAATCTTGCCTTTTTAAAAAAAGCACAGGATATTTATTTAAGCTATGGAATAACAACATGTCAAGAGGGTATGGTAAATGAAGAAGAATTTAATACTCTTAAATACGCATCAGATACAAAATCTCTTAAACTTGACGTTATAGGTTATGTTGATTTACAAAAAAGTAAATTTTTAATGGATAATAATAAGGGTTATAAAAACAACTATATAAATAGATTTAAATTTGGTGGATATAAAATATTTTTAGATGGTTCTCCTCAAGGTAAAACCGCTTGGCTTACAAAACCCTATAAAAATTCTGGTGATTACTTAGGCTATCCTATTTATAAAGATTGTGATGTTTTAAAACATGTTGAAACATCTTTTAAAGAGGATTTACAACTTTTAACTCATTGTAATGGAGATGCAGCAGCAGACCAACTTATAGAAGCCTTTAACCATGTATCTTGTTTAAAAGAATATAAAAATGATATAAGACCTGTTATGATTCATGCCCAAACTGTTAGATATGATCAAATAAATAAAATGAAAAAATTCAATATTATGCCTTCCTATTTTGTAGCTCATACTTACTATTGGGGAGATATTCATATTGAAAACCTTGGAAAAGAAAGAGCCTTTAAAATAAGTCCTGCTAAAACAACTTTAGAAGAAGATTTAATATTTACTTTTCATCAAGATACACCAGTTATTCCACCTAACATGTTAGAAACTGTTTGGTGTGCAGTAAATAGAATCACAAAAGAAGGAGTTTTACTTGGGGAAGAAGAAAGAATTCCTGTCTTAGATGCTTTAAAAGCAGTGACTATAAATGCTGCCTTTCAATATTTTGAAGAAAATAAAAAGGGCTCAATTAGTGAAGGAAAATTTGCTGACTTTGTAATTTTAGATAAAAATCCATTAGAAGTTAATCCTATGGATATTAAAAATATTAAGATATTAAAAACTATTAAAGAAGGACAAGTTCTATATTCAAATACACTTTAATGAACTTTACTCATCAATACATTTCTAATATTTACTTTGATTTAGAATATATCATTAAGGTTGTAGTTAAAATTGTAAAAAACTACATTTTAACTACACCCTTTTATTTTAAACTACTTTTCACTTGGGAAAAGTTTGCTATAAAAATTATCAAACCCGCCATCATCTAAAGTAATTTTTAAATCATCATTTACATAAAATTTGCTCATTGTTTGTACTATTAAATCAAACTTTTGAAGATTATTTTCTTCTAAAAGTACAGTATAAAGATAGGCTAAATGATTCTCCATATATATCTGAATATTTTTAACATCCTCTTCTGATACTTTTTTATTATCTAAAAGTTCTTTTATAGGACCATTCCTAAACATAAAATAAGTAGATGCTTTAGTAATTCTTTCTATATGCTCTTTTGGTATTTTATTTTCCATATGCTTTTCTCCTTATAATATCCATTGTAATAATTATAAAGATGACTAATGTATAATTTGTTAAAAGTCCTCTTTATAATAATTATACATTAAAATAAATGTTTTGTTAAAACAAAAAAGTTACTCTATAAAAAGAGTAACTTTTAATATTTAAAAAGAAATACTTTAAACAAGTTTTTCTACATTTTGGTCGGGGTGACAGGGATTGAACCTGCGACCTCATGGTCCCAAACCACGCGCGCTCCCATCTGCGCCACACCCCGTTATTAATATAAATTATATCTTAAAATAAACAGCTTGTCAATATTAAAATATATAATTCA
>JAUNBX010000016.1 GCA_030526875.1 Clostridium perfringens
CCCTATCACAAATATTAAGAGCTGAGGGTCTGTGGGTTATTATAAGACAAATAGGTTTATGTTTTAAGTTTTTAACAGAATTTAAAACTGCAATTTCTGTTTTAGGATCTAGCGATGATGTAGCCTCATCTAATATTAAAATAGGTTTTTCTCTTAAAAATGCTCTAGCAATAGCAAGACGTTGTGCTTGGCCTTCAGAAATTCCTCCACCTTTTTCATTAATTTCTGTTGAGATACCATTTGGTAATTGATCTACAAAATCAGAGGCACAGGCAAGTTCTAAAGAGTATTCAAGATTTTCTAAAGTAGCATCTTCATCACCATAGTTTACATTATCCTTAATTGTTCCTGTAAATAATGTATTTCCTTGAGGTACATATGATATAAACTCTCTAAGATTTACATCAGTAAAAGCATTGTTATCGGATAAAACACATATATTTCCTGAATTTGGTTTTATTAAGGAAAGTAAAAGTCTTATAATTGTAGTTTTTCCTTCACCAGATGGACCAATTAGGGCTACGATTTCTCCAGGATTTATATTAAAGGATATATTGTTTAAAATATTAGCCTTTTGATTATAAGAAAAATTGACATTATTAAAGGATATAGATACATTTTGAGGAGGATTTGTAATATTAGGGTCTTTCATATTCTCTTTTGGAATACTATCAATTTCCATAAGCCTCTCAGTAGAAACTAAAAGTGATATCATTTGTGGAAAAAGGCTAGCTAGGCTAGAGAAGGGACCTTGAACGTTATTAAACAATTGTAAAAGTGCAGTAAATGTTCCATAGGTACTAGTTCCCCTTGCAAGATTAAAAATTCCCCAGGTAAAGACAATAAAATAACCTATATAAGCACTAATTTTAAGAGACATACTAGAAAATGTCCCGATTACTTTAGATTTTATTGAAAGATTTAAGTTTTTTTTCTGTAGTTTTTTTAGGGTTTTAAAATTTTTATGTTCTTTAGAAAATGACTTTACAATAATTATGTTCTGTATAGATTCTTGCATGAAGGTTTTAAACTTTACTTGTAGATTATAAACTTCTTTATTTAATTTCTTCATTTTTTGTCCAAATATTTTAGCTATAACTATACCAATTGGAAATATAAACATTGCAGGAAATATAGCAGTAGCATTTAATTTTATTAAAGTAATTAAAGAAGTTGTTAATAGAACTAAAGTAGATATTGTACTTGGAATTGTATCAAAAAGCACTCCTGTAATAACTGAGACATCATTATTTAATCTAGTTAAAAGATTCATGCTGTGATATTTTGAGTACTCTGTCCATTTAGAATGCGTTAAGTTTTCATATAATCTAAATTGAAGTTTATTGTTCATTTGTGTAGACCAATGCGTACTTAAAAATGAAAGGGCTATATTCAAAATATTTCGAACAATAAAAATCATAATCATAATCATTAAAAATCTAGTTATTAAGTTAACAGCACCACTTGTTGCAGAATCTACTAATCTTTTAGCAACTAATGTGCTATAAACACTTATTAAAGAACCTAGAGATTCAATTAGAGTTATGATTATTATAGGAATTATATATGATTTTCCTTGAGATAAAATCCACTTAAATTTTTTTAGTGTTTCTTTCATAATCGCCTCCTAAAATATTATACATATAAAATATATTTATAATTTATTGACATTATGTTATTAAAAATTTATTATTATATTAAGATTAAAAATTCATAACTAAAAATTCTTTGATAAGGGGAAGTAGCTAAGCTTAGGTTCAATAAAGAGAGCTTGATAATTTGGTGTAATATCAGCAAGAAAGGGTTTTAGTGAATGGGCCTTTGAGAAATAAAATGAAATTTTAAATTGTTTAAAAGATTAGTGGATATCGGTTTATACACGTTAAAGTATAAGGTATTTTAAATATCTAATGAGTGGCATAAAATAATAGTTTTTATTTTATTGCAATTTAGGTGGTATCACGGATAATATAATCCGTCCTATTTTTTATAGGGCGGATTTTTTGTGTTAAATCAATCTTGATTTACAATGATGAGATTATAAATTGATAATAAAAATATATTGTAAAATTAAGTTGATTTCTTAAATTTATATAAACAAGGACAAAATATATTGTTTATATAAACTAATAAATACTTAAAATATGGTTAAAAATTAATAGAGAAAGAAGGTAAAAATTATGGAAGAAAACAAGAAAATAATATTTAGTGGGATTCAACCATCTGGTGAACTTACTTTAGGGAATTATTTAGGAGCATTAAAAAACTGGGTTAAACTTCAAGATGAATATGATTGTTATTTTTGTGTTGTTGATTTACATGCTATAACAGTTAAGCAAAAGCCAGCAGATTTAAGAAGGAGAACTTTAGAGGTTTTAGCAATTTATATTGCAGCAGGAATAGATCCAAGTAAAAATACTTTATTTATACAATCCCATGTTCCTGCACATTCAGAGGCAGCTTGGCTTTTAACTTGTAACTCATATATGGGTGAGCTTAGTCGTATGACTCAATTTAAAGATAAGTCTAAAAAGCATGGGGAATCTGTTCCAACAGGGTTATTTACATATCCTGTACTTATGGCAGCTGATATACTTTTATATCAAACTGATTTAGTTCCAGTTGGAGTAGATCAAAAGCAACATTTAGAGCTTGCAAGGGATTTAGGTGGAAGATTTAATAATACCTATAGCGAAACATTTAAAATTCCAGAACCATATATTCCACCAGTTGGGGCAAAAATAATGAGTCTTCAAGAACCAACTAAAAAGATGTCAAAATCAGATGAAAATGTAAATAGCTTTATACTTATTATGGATCCACCAGATGTTATAAGAAGAAAGGTTTCAAGGGCTGTAACAGATAGTATAGGTGTTGTAAATTATACCGATGAACAACCAGGAATTAAAAATTTAATAAACATTTTATCTGCTATTAAAGGATATACTTCAGAAGAAGTAGTTGCTATGTATAAAGATAAAGGATATTCAGAGTTTAAATCAGATGTGGCAGAAGCTATAATAGAAGAACTTAAGCCACTTCAAGATAAGGTTAATGAATTTTTAAAAGATAAAAAATCTCTAGAAACTATATATAAAGAAGGTGCTGATAAGGCAAATTATATGGCAACTAAAACTCTTAGAAAGATACAAAAAAAGATAGGTTTAATTCCTAGATAATAAAAAATATTGGAGCTAACATAGAAAGTTCAATTATGTTAGTTCTTCTTTTTATAGAATTTATTCAAAATATATGTAATAATATTATAGGATGAGATATTACATAGAATAATATTTTTTAATAATCAGGATTAGGGGGATAAAAATGGCTGAAAAGAAAATTCTTATTGTAGATGATGAAGATCATATAAGGGAGCTTTTAAAATTCAACCTAGAGAAGAGTGGCTATAGCGTGTATACAGCTAATGATGGATTAGAAGGATTAAAGCTTGCAAGGGAAAAACAAGTTGATTTAATTTTACTAGATTTAATGCTACCTGGTATGGATGGATTTGAAGTTTGCAAAGAAATACGTAAGGATAACATAATATCTAATGTACCTATCATAATGCTTACAGCAAAAAGTGAAGAAATAGACAAGATTTTAGGTTTAGAATTAGGAGCTGATGATTATATAACAAAGCCATTTTCCATAAGAGAACTATCTGCTAGAATTAAAGCACTTTTAAGAAGAAGCAATATTAAATACGATAATGAGGTTTTAAGATTTGGAAATATAACTTTAAATCTGCAGACAAGAGAAGTTTTAAAAAATGGAGAAAAATTAGATTTTACTCTTAAAGAGTTTGAAGTATTAAAACTGTTAATTAAAAATAAGGGTAAGATATTAACTAGGGAAATACTATTAGATAAAATATGGGGATATGAATATGTAGGCGAAACAAGGACTGTTGATGTTCATATAAGGCATATAAGAAAGAAAATAGAGGAAGATGATAAAAATCCTATATACATTCAAACTATAAGAGGAGTTGGATATAAATTTATAGGAGATATAATATAATTTCATAGACAACAATAAGCAAATATTTTCTTATATTTGCTTAATATAGCATTATATTAAACGTTTACCAAGGTAGGAGTATATTAATAATATAAGACAAGTAAGTAATTTTTAAGTTAATAGTAATATGTATAATATCACTAAATTAAATATTAGCACAGTTTTAGTATTTGTATTTGACTATGCTTTAAATAATTTTAAATTTAGATAAAGCACAGTCAAAAGAAGCTAGTTATTTAATTTTAAATGAACTCTTAAGAGATACAATTCTATTAAATACTAATTTATTATCATCACTATATATAGGGTCAACATTAAAGTATCCATTTCTAACTAATTGGAACTTATCATTTCCCTTAGAACCTTTTACGTTTGGTTCAATAAACCCTTCAGTTATAGTTAGAGAATTTGGGTTTATTTGTTCTAGGAAGTGTTTATTTTCTTCACTTTCTGAATCTAAGATTAATGGTTCATATAATCTAAATTCGCAAGGTAATGAATTGTTTGCATCTACCCAATGAATTGTTGATTTAACTTTTCTTCCTGTAAATCCAGAACCACTTTTTGTTTCAACATCATAAGTTCCATGGATTTCAACAACATTTCCATTCTCATCTTTTATAACATCTGTACACTTAACAAAATAAGCGCCCATAAGTCTTACTTCATTTCCAGGGAAGAATCTATAATACTTCTTTGGAGGGTTTTCCATGAAATCTTCTCTTTCAATATAAAGTTCTCTAGAGAATGTTATAGTTCTTTTTCCTGCATTTTCATCACTAGGATTATTTTCAACTTCTAATACTTCAGATTGTCCTTCAGGATAGTTAGTTATTACAAGTTTTAGTGGATTTACAACAGCCATAGCTCTTGGAGCACTAGTGTTTAAATCTTCTCTTATAAAATGTTCAAGCATTTGAGAATCAACTACTGAACTAGCCTTTGCAACGCCAATTTCTCTGCAGAAGTTTCTGATTGATGCAGGGGTATATCCACGTCTTCTAAGACCTGCTATAGTTGGCATTCTAGGATCATCCCATCCATCAACTACTCCCTCATCAACTAACATTTTAAGTTTTCTTTTGCTCATAACTGTATTTGTTATATTAAGTCTTGCAAACTCTATTTGTCTTGGCGTTGATATCATTTCACAGTTTTTAACCACCCAGTCGTATAGTGGTCTGTGGTCCTCAAATTCAAGAGTACAGATAGAGTGAGTTATTCCTTCTATAGCATCTTCTAAAGGGTGTGCAAAGTCATACATTGGGTATACACACCATTTGTTTCCTGTATTATGATGCTCTGTGTGAGATATTCTATATATTATAGGGTCTCTCATGTTTATGTTTGGAGATGACATATCTATTTTGGCTCTTAAAACCTTTGAACCATCTTCAAACTCTCCATTTTTCATTCTTTCAAAAAGGTCTAAGTTTTCTTTAGCACTTCTGTTTCTATAAGGGCTTTCTTTTCCAGGTTCTGTTAAGGTTCCTCTATAGGCTCTTATATCATCAGGAGTTAAATCGCAAACATAAGCTAAACCTTTTTTTATTAAAAGAGTGGCTTTTTCATACATTGTGTCAAAATAGTTAGAAGCAAAGAATAAATTATCCCAATTAAATCCTAACCAATTAACATCTTCTTTAATAGATTCAACATATTCAGTATCTTCTTTTACAGGATTTGTATCATCAAATCTTAGATTAGTTTTCCCTTTAAATTCATCTGCAAGTTCAAAGTTTAAAACTATAGATTTAGCGTGGCCTATATGCAGATATCCATTAGGTTCTGGTGGGAAACGAGTAATTATTTCTTCATGTTTACCACTTTCTATATCATCTATAACTATATTTCTTATAAAGTTAGATGAACTTTGTGTATTTGACATATTATCATTCCTTTTCTTTAATTTTATCTCATGTCTACCATTTCTAATAATTTATTTTCAGCATTTTTTTAATTTTAAATAAATATATAGCCTAATAAATAATTAGAGGTGCTAGCATTTATAAATAAGCATAAGCTTATTACTTTCCTATAATACATAAAATTATATTACCATAAAACACAGAACCTATCTACTGCTTATTTGTGCACCTTTGCTTTTTTTCTTAAAGGATAAATTCCATATATTATTATAGGGAGAATGAAAAATATTACAAGGCTTATGTACTGATAATAAGGTAATATGTTAAATAGAGTATATACGTTCTTAGCTAAGTATAGGGATGATATATAAACTACTATAGAAACTATAGATAAAAATATAAGTTTATTTTTAAATTTATCTTCCCATATTGAATACAGTGAAAAGATTGATATTACGTATTTCATTGTCCAAAGAAGAAGAGATACTGTCATTGTTATAATATCTCCATTTTCGATAAAGCCACCAAAATATATAAGTTGTGCTTGAATAAATTCAGGATAAAAAATATTACCACTTCTTTCAGCACCTATAGATGAAATTAAGTTAACTATGAAAAATATTAAGCAAAATAGAACTAGTGGTATTGTTATTAATGATACTTTTCTTAGATTGTTTTTATCATCTACTCTTTTTAGAAAGGGAAGCAATACAAAAAATGAAGATAATGCTCCCACTTGGCTTAGAATAGATGATGTCCACATAGTTACATTTGTGTTTTTAAGTATAGGAAGTAAACGGCGTAGATCAGTGTATTTAATAGAAAGAATACCTATTAGAACAGCTAATGCTGATGCAATAGAAACACTGACTACAGCTGTTATTAAAACACTTTTAAAACCATTTTTGGATATAAAGAGTGTAGTTCCTATAAAAAATACTAATGAATACCAAATTGGTGTAGCTATAAATATGTTTGTATGAATTGCACTAGAGCTTACAGAAGCTGATTCTATGCAGATTAATACAAGTCCTATTGAAAAAATCACTAAAAATAAAGTTCCAAGAGGTTTTCCAAGAGCTGTATAGCAAACCTCATCAAATTTATAGGCATTGTTTTTTCTTACTATGGAAAGAATCAATATAACGAAAAAGAAAAATATTACGCTAGCTATTATTGAAAATACCCATGTATTCCTTCCCCCCAACCTTATAAATAAAGAAGGGTAATTAAAAAGAGTTGTGCTAAGTGTTGCAATTATAAAGAATATAAAATGTTTAGATGTTATCTTTTCCAATTTATTCACCTCGTTTAATTTTATTAATCTTATCTTTAGTTTTTACTTTAAATTTATGAATTAAAATATTTTTATTTTTGTCTTAAAACTAATAAAAACTACTGTCTTAGATAAGTTAAGTATTATGCTTTAATTATTATTTACAATTGCATGAATATTAAACATTATTTATACAAACAATATTTTGGGTGATGAATATGAAAAAGCAGTTAGATTTTTTAAAAGACAAACTAAAGAATTGTTTTGATGTAAAAATTAGAGACTTAGAAACAGCTTTAGGAGCAACAACTATAATGTACACAGATACAATGTGTTCCACACAGTTTATAAGCGAATATATTATAAAACCTTTAATGATGGTTAAAGAAGACATAAAAACTGAAGATGATATAATCAAAAAGGTTTTAAATATAAACTCAACAGGTTTTGTCAAAGATGATGATGACTCTCTTTTGCATGTTTTATCAGGAGATGTAGTTATTATCTTTCACAACCATGAAAAATCAATATATTGTGAGGTAAAAGGTTACACAAGAAGAAGTGTAAGTATACCAGTTACAGAGGCTGGTGTAAAAGGTCCTAGAGAAGGTTTTAATGAGGCCTTTGTAGATAATGTAACTCTAATAAGAAGAAGAGTAAAAAATTCAAACTTAAAATTTGAAGCTATTTATGTAGGTACTGAAACACAAACAGTAGTAACGCTAACTTATTTAGAAGGAGTAGCATCAAAAAAAATAGTAGACAGTGTTCGTGAAATATTAAATGGATTAGATTATAACTTTATATTAGATACTAACTATATAGAGGAAAAATTAAGGGCTAAAAAGACTCTCTTTGACACAGTATCCTATACTGAAAAAGTAGATGATGCTACAGCAAAGATTTTAGAAGGAAGAGTAGCTGTTATAGTTGATGGAACTCCTTTTGTAATAACAGTGCCATCTTTTTTTCTAGAAAACTTTCAAGCCCCAGATGATTATTATTCCAATAAGTATTTTACAAGTTTTACAAGAGCTTTAAGGTGGATAGCATTTTTTATAGCACTGTTTTTACCGGGACTTTACGTGGCACTTATAACTCATCATTTTTCAGTGCTTCCTACTAGTTTTATACTGAGGCTTGCTGTATCTAGGGCAGGAGTACCATTTCCAACTATTGCAGAGGTTCTTATAGTAATGTTTTTATTTCAACTTATTAAAGAAGCTGGACTTAGGTTGCCTCAGCCAATTGGAACATCCATGAGTTTAGTTGCATCCTTTGTTTTAGGAAGTTCAGCAGTAGCAGCTGGAATAGCTTCAACAATAACTATAGTAATAGTTTGTATAGCAGCAGTTTGTTATTTTTTAATACCCAATTTATATGGAGCAGTATCACTTTGGAGTTTTATAGTAGCTATTTTTGGAGCATTATATGGTTTCCCAGGAATTCTAAGTATAGGATTGATTATATTAGCTCATTTATCAGGATTATATACTTGTGGATACCCATACTTATTTCCTTTAGGAACATTAAAGAAGCATGGGATTAAGGATATATTTACAAGGGGAAATTTAGATAATATTTCTGGTCATATTATAAAGGAGGACAATGAAAATGAAGCAAGTTAAAAATAGATTAATTAAATTACTTTCTTTAGTCTTTCTTTTTATAATAGTTATAGGCCTTAAGGGATGTTATGATTATACAGATATAAACGATGGAATATTTGTGACAACTATAATATTTGATGAAAATGAAGTGGGAGAGATAGAGATTTACTTAGATGCTGTAAAACCTTATAGAAGTGCTAATGAAACATCTCAAAAGGGTGAAAAAATAGTATATAAAGGTACTGGAAAAACTGTAGGAGAAGCAATGAAAGATGTAAACTTAACAGCTAGTGGAGATATAGATTTTTCACAGTGTAAGGCATATATATTTACTGAACAGGTTTCAAAGGAAGGTATAAAAAAGTTTATGGATGCCATAAATAGAAATCAAGAGTTTATGATAAGACCGTATATGTTTGTTTTATTTGGAAGTCCTAATGAACTTTTAAATCAGGTTAAAGGTGATGAAGAGTATTTAGGTATTTACTTAGAACAGTTAATTAGAAAAATGAATGATAATCCTAAGGTTATAGCAATAAATGCTAATCAGTATTTAGCTGCTAGAACTAATTATAACAATATAGCAATTTTAGGAGCCTTAAATATTAAAAATATTAATGGTGAAAAAACTTTAGACTTAAGTGGAGGAGCTCTTTTTGAGGATGAGGTTATGGTTAGGAAAATAAGTACTAGTGAAGGAATGAGTTATAATTTCTTAACAGGAAAAGTTGAAAGTGGAACACTAGAGGCTATAAACCCTCAAAATACAAATAGTTTTGTAACTTTAGGTATACAAAATTCAAAGACTAAAACATCAATAAGCTATAATGGAGAAAGAATAAATCTTTATAAAAAAATAATTATAAATTGTTATTTAGAGGAGTCTCAAAGTAGACTTATGGTGGACGAAGATGTTTTAGATATAATAAAATATGAGGAAGAAAGTATGTTAAATCAATACATACAGATGTTATTTACAAAATTTAAAAATGATGGTCTTGATATAGCAAATGTAGGTACTTTATTTGAACAAAAGTATCCAGATGAAACCTTAAATGTAAGTCCATTAACAATAACAGATTTAGATTTAGATATTGAAATAAATATAAATGGGGCTAGTAAAACCTCTGATACATTCTAGTTAATAATTTTATTTTTAGGCTATGTTTTAGGTTAAAACATAGCCTATTTTTAAATTAATATGTTAATAAAATTATTAGTTTTACATAGATTAAAAGTTTGTTTGATTTTGAAAGAAGTTTATAATTCTCTATCATATTTAAGTAAAAATAAGAATAGTATATATAAAGATAACTAAAACCGATTTAAAACTAAAATAAAAGATTTTCACTTAAATTTTATGTAGAGGAGTGGGAAAATATGATTCAAGTTTTCTTTGACCATAGAGGTGCTGGAAAGAGTAAAAAATTAATTAATTTAGCTAATAAGGAGATTGAAAACTGCAAGGGAAGCCTTGTGTATATTGATGATGATAAAAAGCATATGTTACAACTTCAAAGCCAAATAAGGTTAGTAACTCTAGATGAATTAAATGTTATAGGACCAGATCAATTTTATGGACTTCTTTGTGGAATAATAGCTAAAGATTATGACGTAGAAAGTATATTTATTGATGGACTTAGCAACTTATTAAATATTAGCGACTTAGATCAAGTAAGAGAACATTTTTATAAGATAGAGGAATTCAGTAAAAAATTTAATGTAAACGTATATATAAATATGCATTGTGCAGATTCGGAGGCGCCAGACTTTATAAAAAAATATGTAGCTTAGGTAATTTAAGTGAAAAATATCTTAATATCATATAAATGTATTGTGCTTAAAATATATTTATTTAATTTTATTTTTAAATATAGTTAAAAAGAGCATGTCTTAGATGTTTTTGTTATGGAGTATTAAGGCATACCTTTTTAACTTTTAGATTATTTTCAAATGTTTTATTATAAATTCGTTGACAACTGTAGAAAACAATAATATAATTTTAAACAAGAAAATTAGAAAAAGCGTTGACGAGAAAGAGTAAATTTAGTTTAAGTTTTAAAGAGAGCCCTTGTTTGGTGTAAAAGGGAAAACGGATTAAATGGAATACGTCTCTGAGCAACACTCCCAAAGATAACAACCAGTAGGCAGATGTCGTAGGTGCACACGTTACAGTGCTAGAGTATAACCAATAGTTTTGGCGTACTTGAAGAGTTTATTATGGTGACATAATAAAAAATTAAGGTGGTATCACGTGATTATTATCCCGTCCTTTATATATTTTTATATAAAGAACGGGTTTTATTTTTTTTATATTAAATTAAGATTTGGAGGAAATTAAAATGTCAAACGTATTAGATACTTTATTAGAACGTGGGTATATAAAACAATTTACTCATGAAGATGAGACAAGAGAACTTTTAGAAAAGGAAAAAGTAACTTTTTATATAGGATTTGACCCAACAGCTGATAGTTTACATGTAGGTCACTTTATAGCAATGATGTTTATGGCTCATATGCAAAAAGCAGGTCATAGACCAATAGCTTTAATTGGTGGTGGAACTGCTATGATAGGTGACCCTAGTGGAAAAACAGATATGAGAGCTATGATGACAAAAGAACAAATAGCTAGTAATGTTGCTTCTATAAAAAAACAAATGGAAAAGTTCATAGATTTTTCAGATGGTAAAGCTATTTTAGCTAATAATGGAGATTGGTTACTTAACTTAAACTATGTTGATTTTATAAGAGATATAGGAGTTCATTTTTCTGTTAATAGAATGCTAACTGCTGAATGTTTTAAACAAAGATTAGAAAAAGGTTTATCATTCTTAGAATTTAATTATATGTTAATGCAAGGATATGATTTCTACCACTTAAATCAAACATATGGATGTAAGTTAGAACTTGGCGGAGATGATCAATGGTCAAATATGATTGCAGGTGTTGAACTTATAAGAAGAAAATCTCAAGGTCAAGCAATGGCAATGACATGTACATTATTAACAAATAGCCAAGGTCAAAAAATGGGTAAAACTGTAGGAGGAGCTTTATGGCTAGATGCTAAAAAAACATCACCATATGACTTTTACCAATACTGGAGAAATGTTGATGATGCAGATGTAGAAAAATGTTTAGCTTTATTAACATTCCTTCCAATGGATGAAGTTAGAAGACTTGGAAGCTTAGAAGGATCTGCTATAAATGAAGCTAAGAAAATTTTAGCTTTTGAGGTTACAAAGCTTATACATGGGGAAGAGGAAGCAGCAAAAGCTCAAAGTGCTGCAGAAAGTTTATTTAGTGGTGCTGGAAATATGGATAATGTTCCTACAGTTTCAATATCTAAAGAAGAAGTTGGAGCACCTATTTTAGATATATTAGTTTCAACTAAAATAATACCATCAAAGGCAGAAGGAAAAAGATTAATTCAACAAGGTGGATTAAGCCTAAATGGAGAAAAGGTTACAGACATTAAGAAAACTTTAAATGAAGAGGATTTTGAAGATGGAACAGCTCTTGTTAAAAGAGGAAAGAAAAACTTTAATAAAATAGTTATAGAGTAGTTCTAATAGATTTTGATGTTTTATAGATTTAAAATCTATTAGGGAGCTGTATGAAAATAGTTTATTATTTATAATATATGGTTTAATTGAATTTATTTAGTGCTATATATTTATAGATACATGAACTTTTCGTATAGCTCTTTATTTTTATAAATAAAGCTAGAGATAAGTGATAGCTACAATATATATAAAATGTTAAATTTTTATTAAATTTACTATAAAAGAATGAAAAAGCTAACATTTAACTATATAATTGAAATAACAAATATATTTAGTGTTTTTAAATAAAATTTACAAATAAAGAAAAATTCATTAAAAACTAAGGGGGAAAAGTTTTTGGTTAGAATGAAAGATGTTGCTGAAATGGCTGGAGTATCATTAATAACGGTTTCAAGAGTGTTAAATGCACCAGAGCTTGTAAAAGACGAAACAAAAGCTAGAGTAGAGGAGGCAATAAAAGAACTTAAATTTGTTCCAAATTATACAGCTAAAGCGTTAGCAGAAAATAAAACAAGGGTAATATATTTATATATTCCTAAAGAATCAAGTTTAGATGAACTAGTAAATATGAATTTAATATCAGGTATTATGTCTCTTTTAAGTGAAAAACAATACTCTCTTCAAATTACAAGAAATTTTGAACTTCCTCAAAAGTGTGATGGAATGATAGTTATTGGTGTAAATGGAGAGGAAAAAGATATAGATAGCAAAATAAGAGTTCCGTATGTTAGTTTTGGAAGGGTAAATTCCAGTATTGATTATGTGGATATTGACAACTATAAGGGTTCTTATGATATGACAAAATATTTAATATCAAAGGGACATAAGGACATAATGTTTTTAAGGGTAAAGGATAAAAATAAAGGATTTAATGAACGTTTTAAAGGATATAGAGATGCACTTTTAGATAGCAATATAGAATATAAAGAATCTTTAGTAATAGATATTGATGAGAATAAAGAACAACTGGCATATTTAGCTATGAGATATACTGAAAAGGTAGAAAAGGCTACAGCACTTTTTTGTTCAACTGATTTGACTGCAGTAGGAGCTTGTAGGGCTTTAAGAGAGAAAAATATATTAGTTCCTAAAGATTTATCAGTGGTTGGGTTTGATGGCCTTGCAAATGAGATTATTCCATTAACAACAGTTAAACAACCAGTATATAAAGTTGGGGAGCGTTTAGCAGAGATGTTAATAAGCAGAATAAATAATAGAGCAAAGGAAATAGAAAAAGTATTAATAAAGCCAGAAATAATTATAAGTCAATCAACAGCTTATAACTCATTAGTAGAAGATGATTTGAATTTAGCCTTGTAATTAATTATATAAAAGTAATTTAGGTTTATGATATAATGTAAAATAAAGTGTAATTTAAGGTGGAGTTTAAACTCCACCTTAAATATTTGTAAAGATTAAAAAGAAAGGTGAGAACTATGGCATTATACGCTATTTCAGATTTACATCTTGCTTTAAGTACAGATAAACCAATGGATATATTTGGTGAAAAATGGATTAATCACAATGAAAAGATTAAAAGCAATTGGATAGAGAAAATAAAAGATACAGATACTGTTTTAATTGCAGGTGATATATCATGGTCAATGAAGCATGATGATAGCAAAAAGGACTTAGATTGGGTAAATAGTTTACCTGGAAAAAAAATAATATCTAAAGGAAACCATGATTATTGGTGGTGTAGTATATCAAAATTAAATGCTATGTATGAAGACACTAAGTTTATCCAAAATAATTTTTTTACATACAAGGATTATGCTATTTGTGGAACAAGAGGATGGATTTGCAAAGGTTCTGAAAGGTTTTCTAGTAAGGATGAGAAGATTTATGATAGGGAGCAGATAAGGCTTAGATTATCTTTAGAAGAAGCTAAAAAGGCAGGATATGAAAAAATAATTTGTATGTTACATTATCCTCCAACTAATGAAAAATTAGAAGATTCAGCTTTTACATCTATACTAGAAGAATTTAAAGTGGAAAAAGTTATATATGGACATTTACATGGAAATATTTTAAAGGATAGAATTATAGAAGGCTATAGAAATGGTGTAGAATATATTTTAACTAGCTGTGATTATATAGATTTTAATCCTGTTAAGATTTTAGAGTAGAAAAATAGTAATATAAAAAAATAGAATCATTTTGGTAATGAAATAAGAGAAAGCTGTATCAAATAGCTTTTATCCACAGTATATATTTTAATTTATTATTATGGATAATTTTACTTTTGATACAGCTATTTATTTTTATTGAAAGCTAAAATTAGTCTTCTCTAGGTCCATCATTACATGATTTACGTTTAGAATCAACTATTTCAAATATCATAGAGATGGAAATTATAGAACGAGCAGGAATATCTATAGCAAAGCTACCTCTCCTACAATCATTGTCTTTACGACCAGCACATTTTTTAAGTCTTAAAATTATAGTTCCTTGACCGCCTTTAAATATACATGTGTCGCTATCATTATCATGACGTTCATTTTTAGGGCAAGGGTTTATAATCTTACCTTGACGTCCACCTTTATCCATACGAACTAATTCATATCCTTCAGGGATAGAAAGACTTACTAATCTTAAAGTTACTCCTCTACCAACCTTTAATTCATCTTCTAATGTTACTGAATCATCAGGAGCACAATAGTCTCTAGTACCATGATTACCAAGTACTAGTGTAAATCCTATATCGTCACCTTCAGTTGGATATTGTTGTTTCTCACCATGTTTACAATTTTTATTATAACAATCAGCTTCTAAGTGAGAATATTTTTTAGCAAATATTTTTATATCAGGTTTTACTGTTATTTTTTCAGTTAAATCTTCTGCGCTCATACAATATAAAGGAGAATTATCAAATGATACTCTATCACTATAAGTTACAACTGGGTCATTATCATCATCAATGTCACAGTCGTCGTCATCATGGTCATGATGTCTCATAGCTAAATCTTCATCTAATAGTTCTTCCATATCGTTTAGTGCTTCTTCAGTAAATTTATCTTTGTTATCCATAAATACATCACCTTTAAATGATTTAAATTCTTTAATATAAATATATTCATTAAATGAGAGAATTGATACAACTGCATAAAGAAATAGTATCAATTTAAGCTTTTTAATAATATTTTATAGTATAAATGAATAAAGGTGATTTTATGGCTCTTATAAATTTTAAAGGAAGTATAGGGGATAGTCCTAAGCCTTCTTCTGATGATGAAAAGGAAAGTAATATAAATGAGAGTAAACAAGAGTATAGCCTAAGTAAAGATAAAAAGGGTAATGAATATAATAATCTAAAATTAAAGGAAATAGAATATAAGATAAAAGAAAAGAAGAATGAATTAAGGGAATTAGAAGCTAATATTATAAAAAAGAAAGATAGCTTAAAAGATATAGAGACAGCTCTTTTAAAAAAACAAGATGTATTAAAGGAGTTAGAAGAAAATATTTTAGAGAAAGAAAGTTTTTTGACTAATTTAGAAGAAAAAATTTTAGAAAACGCAAAAAACTTAAATAATTTAAAAAAGGATGAACATATTGATATAAAACCTATGCCTATAAAAGAGTGGGAAAGTCGTAAATTAGAAAGTATTTACTCTATGGTGTTTATTGATACAGTTAACTTAAAGTTAAAAAAGCAAGGACGTAAAATATCTAAATATGTTTATTCTGTAATTGGAATTAATTTAAAAGGCAAACGAGAAGTTTTAGGGGTTTGGGTTCATAATAAAGAGTCATCTAAGTATTGGTTAGATATTTTTCAGGATATAAAAAGTAGAGGGGTAGAGGATATATTAATAATTTCAACACCACTAGCTAAAGAGTATAATAAAGAAATATCAAAAATATTTACAGGAAGTAAAATGGAAATGAGTATATTATCTGAAATGAGGATTTCTAATAAATATATTCATTATAGAGATTCGAAAATTTTTAATAATGATTTAAAGAAGATATATTTAGCATCAACAAGGGGGATAGCTTTAGAGGAGTTTAAAGAAATAGATAATAAATGGGGAGAAAAATACCCTATAGCTATGGAGTTTTGGGAAGATAAATTGGATGATTTAGACTTAGTATTTAAGTATCATGAGGATATAAGAAAGATTTTATATGGAACTAATATTTTAAAGGCATATAATAATAAACTAAATAAAGTTATTAAAAGCAATTTTAATACATTTAGTAATGATGAAATAATTGACACTATATATGTAGAAGTTAATGAATTAAGTTCTAGATGGAGTCAGCCTATTAGAAATTGGAGTGAGATTTTATCTGAATTAGCAACAATTTTTCCAGACAAAATTGGAAATAAATAGTGTTATATAAAAAATAACTTAGCATAATTTGTGCTAAGTTATTTTAATGTATAATATAATTTTTTAATTGGGCTAGTTAATGTAAATATTTACATTAATAATTTTATAATTAAATATTTATTTTGTCAATATAATAGTCTAAATTTGAAATGCATAGTATAAAGATTTTTAATAAAGTATTAAAAAATGGACTAATATAATCTAATATTGTTATAATATAAGGGGATTAATTAAAAAAGTAATTATGAAATATAATTGACATAGATTTATTGTAAAATAATAATAACTTTGTATTTATTACAAGTAAAGTATAAAATACATAAATATATGTTTGGATAAGAATGAAATATAACAAAAAAGAAAATGTATATATTTGTAACAAATATCTGATTTTATAATATATATATATTTAGTTTTTGTATAAATTTTGTTATAATAATTAAGGCGTTAAACTAACAGGAAAAGATAGGTGACACTATGACAATAAAGAGTTGGAAAGAGTTCTTAACTCCTTATGATCAGGCTGTAGAGGAGTTAAAAATCAAGCTTAAAAGCATTAGAAAAGAATATAGGAAAAGAAATGAATATTCTCCGATAGAGTTTGTAACTGGAAGGGTTAAAGAGGTTTCAAGCATACTAGAAAAAGCTAATAAATACGCAATACCTGTAGATAGAGTGAGATACGAAATGGAAGACATAGCTGGCATAAGAATTATGTGTCAGTTTGTTGATGATATAGATAAAGTTGTTGAATTAATCAGGGAAAGGGAGGATATGCAGATTCTCTATGAGAAGGATTATGTTAAAAATGTTAAACCTAGTGGATATAGAAGTTATCATATGGTTTTAAGGTACCCTGTTTATATGGCAAAAGGAAAAACAGAAATTTTAGCAGAGTTTCAAATAAGAACTTTAGCAATGAACTTTTGGGCAACTATTGAACATTCTTTAAATTATAAATATAAAAAGAATTTACCACAAGAGATAAAGTTAAAGTTAAAGAGTGCAGCAGATGCAGCTTTTACCTTAGATGAAGAAATGCTTGAAATAAAAGATGAAATAATGGATGCTCAAAAATTATTTGAAGTAAAATCAGATATAATAACTACAATAATGAATGGAATATTAAATCTTATAGCAATAGGAAAAATTCCTGAAGCTTCAAGATACCAGATGTCTCTAAATAAACTTATTGAAGAAGGAGAGGTTTGGGAGTTTAATAATCTTCTTGAGGTATTAAATAAAGATTTAGAAAAATTTAAAGATTAAAGTCTAGATATTTTCTAGGCTTTTTTATGTTTTTATAAATCACTAAGTTTAAGTATTTAAAATTTACTTTAAAGGTAAAAAATATTAATTACTAAAGTATTATCTTCATTTTGTTTAAAGTTAATTACATATAAGAATAAATAATAATTATAAGATAATAGAAAATAAGAATAAATTATTATTTAATAATATTTATTATTTAATAAAAAATATGATATAATAGATATGATATAAAAATGGAAAAGTTTAATTAAAGGTAAAATATTAAATTAAGTGTTAGAGAATTATATATATGATTTAAATTTAGATTAAGGACGTGAAAACATGCAAGAAGATAAAGAGTTAATAAATAAAATATTAAATAATCCACTATACATAAGGGAGTTAGAAAATCCAAGTGAAGAATTAATTTTAAAGGCAATAAGTAAAAATCCCTCTGTTATACAGTATATAAAGGATGAATTGAGATCGGAAGTAATAAATAAAACAGCAGTAAAATTAAATCCTTTAGTTATAGAATATATAGAAAATCCATCAGAGGATATTTCCATTATGGCAGTGAAAATTTTATGGAATTCTTTAAGATATATAAAAAATCCTAGCTATAATGTTTTAAAGGAAGCTGTTAAAGCTAAGGGATGGGCAATACAATTTGTTAAGGAAAAAACTGAGGGACTTTGTCTTTTAGCGGTTTCAAAGGATTATGATTCAATAAAATATATAGAAAATCCATCAGAAGAAGTTCAGTTAACAGCAGTTAAAAGATATTGGGGTGCTATAAGGTATATAAAGGAACCAACTCTTTTAGTTATGAGAGAAGCTGTAAAAAGAGAAGCTGAGGCTATAAATTTTATTGAAAGATATGACTACGATGATATGAAGTATTTTATTTATGATAATATAAATTCTTTAAAATATGTCTATGAAAGTGTTGATATGGATATGGTTTTAGATGTTTTAAGGGATAAGTTTTCAAGGGACGAAATAGATAGAGAGTATATTATAGATTTTTATAATTTAGAAATTTTAGATATGGATAAGTTAGGTTTTATAAGAGAATGGGGAAGCAAAGAGGCTAAAAAGATTTTAGTAGATTATGTTTTAAACTAAGGAAAGGACGGCGTTTATTTTGAATTTTAAAGAAGCATTAAATACAGCAAAATTAGTTATTATGACAAAAGAAGTTCCACTTTTAATTGGAGAAAGTGGAATTGGCAAAACTTCTTTAGTTAGAGAAATTTCTAGAAAATTAGACTACAAAATGATTACTATAGATGCAAATCTGTTAAAGGAAGGGGAAATTGGTGGTCTTCCTGTAGTTTCTGATATAGATGTTAAAGAAGGAGAAAAAATTAAAAAAAGAAAAATCACAACTTATGCAATTCATAATAAGCTTGTAGAGGTTGATGATGCTATAAAAAATAATGAGAAAGTTTTACTTTTTATAGATGAACTTAATAGATGTGAACATGCAGTTCAACAGGAACTTATGAATTTAGTTTTAAATAGAGAAATAAATGGATATAAATTATCCCATGAAGTTTCAATAATAGCTGCTATGAATCCATCAAATAAATATGAAAGCTATGAAGATAGTAACTATCAAGTAGTTGATATGGACCCAGCTCAAGAAAATAGATTTGTATGGATTAATATGGAATCAGATTTAAAGCAGTGGCTAAGTTGGGCTATGGGAAAAGGGGAGATTCATAGCCATATAATTGAATTTTTATCATCTTTCCCTGAATATTTAAATGTTACAGAAAGTGGAGAAAGTATAAGGGCAACTCCTAGAAGTTGGGAGAGAGTTTCTAAGGCTTATAAAGTATATGAAAGTTTAGAGGAAGTTTCCTTTGATACTTTATATAATGTTGTTAAAGGTAATGTTGGAGTTTCAATTGCCCAAGACTTTATATCCTATGTAAAGAGTATAAAAAAGCCATTAGTTAACTTTAAAGAGATTATTAAAGATGGGGTATTAACTTTTGATACTAAAGAGATTATAAAAAATGAAAATCATTCAAGGTTATACATCTTAGCTAAAAATGGGTTAAATATTTTAGAGGATTTAAATAATGAAGAGGCAATAAATATTTTTTCAGAGGTATTAAGTCTTTATCCTAGAGATTTAAGACTTGGAATAATGAAAGAAATAAAAATAGATGCATCAAAAGAGTTATATAGCAAGATTTTAGATAATGATAAATTCTTAGAAGCTTTCTTTAATATTTATGATTAGAGGTGACTTTTATGGCTTTTGAAGAGGATAGAAGAAAACTGTACAATGAGTTTTTAAAAGAAAAAGAGCTTGGAAAAATAGAAGAAAAAACAAAAAGAGATTTTTGGAAGTTTTTAGAGGGAGTAATAATATCCTTATATGATAGAGAAAATTCTTTTTTTGGTCAGTTTTTAATTCAAGTAAAAAGAGATATAAAATTAGATATAAGGTGGCCAATTGGGACAAAGGTAACTGGAAATGGGTTTACAATGTATTTTAATCCTATTGCTTTTTTAGAGTGTGAAAAAAAAGATATGCAAGGACTTTTAAAACATGAAGTTTATCATATAATGATGAAACATTATGAGAGAAGTATCTTTTTAAAGAATAAATATTCTAAAGAAGCTATAAGTGTGGCTATGGATATATCTATAAATCAGTATATAAAAAATTTACCACCTTATTCTAAGAAGTTAGAAGGGGTTAATCATGAGTATAATCTAAATTTAAGTCAAGATATGACTATGGAACAATATGCAAAAAAAATACAAGAAGCTATAGATTATAGAAAACTTAGAAGTGTTTCTAAAGATGATAAAAATAATGAGAATAATGTCATAGACCAAGAAAAGGCTCATGATATATGGGAAGAAGCTACTCTTTCTTTAGATTTAATAAATGAAAATATAAAAAAAATAGCTATAAATTCTAGTAAAAAGGAGTCACCAAAACATATTAAAAAAATAATTGAACTTATGGTAGAAAAGCCAAAACTAAAGTGGAGTGATATATTAAAAAGAATGATACCATCTGCTAAAAGTGGTTATAAAAAAACTACTACAAGACTTGATAGAAGATTTCCAGATAGATTAGATTTAAGAGGAAAACTTCCAAAAAGGTCGCCTAAAATTTTAATAGCTATAGATATTTCAGCTTCTATGAGTGACAAGGATATGGAAAATATATTAATTGAAATTTTAGATATCGCAAAAAATAAGAGCTGTGAAATAAGTGTAATTGAATGTGATAATGAGGTAAGAAGATTTTATAAACTAAATGGAATAAAGGATATAAAGCCTAGAAGCAAGAAAAATGGTTCAACTAAGTTTTCACCAGTATTTAGGTATATTAAAGATAATAATATGAGAGATTATATTTTGATATATTTTACAGATGGTGTAGGAGAGAAAAGTTTAGAGGTATCTCCTATAAACAATAAAACTCTTTGGGTGTTAACAGGAAATACAGATTTAAGTTTAGAAAAGCCTTATGGAACGGTTGTTAAGTTAGAAAGAGAGAAGAAAGAAATATATGGTGCAACTTATGGTCTTGAAGAATTAAGAGATAGTATTCATGATTGGCCAAGATAAAATATAAAGAAATCCTAATATTTTAATATAATTAGGGTTTCTTTTACTATGTTTTTAAGAAAATAAGGTAATACTATGGTTAACAAGATTAAAGGGGTAAGGACAATGGAGAAAGAAAAAATAAGTTTTAATTTAATATGTTTTTTTAGGAATAGAATTTTAGTAGTAATAATGGGTTTGTTAATAGTAAATACAGGTTATTTATTATGTAGAAATAATCTTTTTAATAATACTATTAATTTAAAAAGTAATAAAATATTGTTAACTCAATTTGTAAGTATAGAGGAAGTTAGCAAAAAGGATAATTATTTAAGGGAGTTTGAAGAACTAAATGAAGAGGTAAATGAATTAATAAGTGGGAATATAGATGAAACACAAAGTCATATGAGTAAATTAGCTTACAAGGCATATGTTCTTTGGGATAATGAGTTAAATAAAATATATTCTGACTTAAAAGAAAACCTTACAGAGAAAGAATTTACAAAATTACAGAGTGAAGAAATAAGTTGGATTAGCTATAAAGAAGAAATAGCTAAAGATAATGCTAAGAAATATAGGGGAGGAAGTGCCTATAATTTTGTATTAAATGTAAGTTTGGCTCAATTAACAAAAGAAAGATGCTATTATTTAGTTAGTGTTTATATGTAAAGTTTTATTATAAAATTAGTAAGGTTTGTTTATCAAACTATATGACGAAAAATATATTGATTTAATAAAATTTATAAAGAGATTAGTATGTTATTAAATAATTAAATCTATTAAATGAAATAAAATGTTGATATAAGTCCATATTAGGAATATAATTTATGTAGAAATCAATAAAAAGCATAAATATTACCAAAAAAAGATATATATATTTGTACATAATAAAAATGTTAAACTGTGCTTTATTGCTGATATAAGAGAACTAAGTTCATTATATTAAATAAAAAGATAGTATGAAAACATAAAGAATAATAAATAGGGCGGGATATTAAAATAAAATTTAAGTTTTAAAACTATGGTATAAAAGTTTTTATAAAGCAGAAATAAATTTTTATTTTTAATTTTGGAAGGGATATAAAAAATAATGAATAATAGGTGTACTAGTGCCATTGATATGCCTCAAACTTTAGAAGTTACTAAATCCTATTATGAAAATTATATAGAAAATAACGTAAATGAACCATTTATAATGAGCAAAACATTATGCGGAATACCAGGTAATGTATAATAAGGGTTTCTTTTCAGCAATAATAAAAAACTACCTAAATATTAATTGTTTTTAGGTAGTTTTTTGCATAAAATTAGGTGCTTTTAGTTGCTAGAAATCTTTAACCCTTCTAAATCATTTATAGCTTCTAGAATTGTATCTTTATTTAAGTTGGATAAAAATGATTCTTTTTTATCTAATGCTTTATTTAAATAGTAAAAAGAGTCTTCTAAGTTTCCTTCTTCTTTTAATATTAGTCCATAATAATAGTAAGGTTCAGGAAAAGTAGGTCTTTTATCTTTCTCCTTAGAAAATAAAGTTAAATATAATTCTTTAGCTTTATCTAAGTTTCCTAAGTAGTAATAGCTTTGAGCAAGGTTGTCTATAATAACGTTGGTATTATCATAATCAAAAGCTTTAATATTGTATTTTAAGGCTTTTTCATAATCTTTGCTTAAAATTAAAAGGTAACCTAAAGCTTCATAAATTATAGTATGTTCGCATTCTGCGTGAAGTTTCCCATATATCTCAATAGCTTTTTCTAAATTATTAGATTTCCAAAGATAAAGCCCTTCAGTTTGTTTATAAGACATTTTAAGCTTTGAATCTTTAAGTTTAGAATAATCAACAGAATCTAAAATATTTTTACAAAGGTTTAGTTTACCACAGTATAAAGCAATGTAAGCATATCTAAGCTTTATATTAGTATTTACTTTTTTCATATTATAAGCCTTCTCATAAAGTTCTAAGGCTTTATCATAATCCTTAGAATTAAAAGCAATGGCACCTTTATAAGCTATAAGAGTTGTTTTTTTATTGTGATATTTGAATATACTATAAATTATAAGTAGTACTATACCTATTATTTTTAAGTTGTACAAAAATATAACTTGAAAACAAATTATAAGGAATATTATCTCTAATAACCTATTTGTAAATTTTGAATTTTTCATAGCCAATCCTCCTTATGTCATATTAAATTGTTAATTTACAATATTTATAAAAAAATATAAAATATAAATATATTGTATAATAATTTAAAAAATAAAACAAATTACAATTAGAAGGATGACTAATTTAAATAAAAAACTAATGTAAAAGAATAGATAGATTCTTAGATATCTTTATAAACACTTAAATTATTTATAGCAGGTGGATTATTATAGTCTAAGAAAGATATTTTAATTTTAGATGCTTTAACAGTTGGGAATTTTGCTGAGTGCTTATATCCAATAGATGTACCAGAGTATAATTTAGTCCAATTATTGTCTCTATAGGCATATATACTAAATTCGTTTACATTTTCACCAAGAGGGGTATATTCTTGAAGGTCTACTGTATTAAATTCTTCTTCATTATTAAATTTAAGTTCTATATAGGAATTAGAAGCATCACAGCCACTAGATGTCCAAAAAGTTAAAAAGTTTCCATCAATTAAATTATTACTATTGCTGTGAGAATCGTTAGTTGCTACTATTTTTGCTTCCCTAGCTAAATCTTTTACGTTTTCTTTATTTATTACAAAGTTATTCATAATTACTACTCCTTTAATAATTTATTTATATTTAAAAGTTTAAGATTCACTTTTATATTAAAGATTTATATTAATAGGAAAGTAAATTTATGACATTTATATGGATAAGATTTTATACCTTGTATAATAAATTTTGTTGTGCAAATACTAATTTAAGAAAAGATTTAAAAAATACATTTTAATGTTAAATTTTCTTAACATTTCCGTAATAATAGTTAACATTTATTTAATATAGTCTTAACTTCGAAGCTCTATTATAAAAGCTGTTGTTATTAAACCTACTTTGTAAATTTATAACTTAAAAATTTTTGGAGGATGAGTGATGCTATCTAAAAAGTTTAAAATTATTGGTGGAATTGTGGTAGCGCTTTTCATTGCGTTAGTCATTGCTGGATTTATGCCTGTTCAAGAAAATACAAATTCAGATGGCTTAGTAGGTGCTATTACAATTGCAGGGTCAACGGCCATGCAGCCATTAATAACAAAAAGTTCTAATTCCTTTATGGATGAATATCAAGATGTTAGTATAACGGTTCAAGGTGGAGGTTCTGGTACAGGATTAACACAGGTTTATCAAGGTGCAATAACAGTTGGGGATTCCGATGTTTATGCAGAAGATATGCTAACAGACGCTCAAGCTAGCAAATTAGTAAATCATAATGTAGTTGTAGAACCTTTTGCAGTTGTTGTTAGCGATGGAGTAAGTCTAACAAATTTAACAACTGAACAATTACAAGAAATATTCTCAGGAAAAATAACTAATTGGGATGAAGTAGGAGGCCCTGATTTAGCGATAGTTGTAGTACATAGACCTGCATCATCAGGCACTAGAGTAACTTTTGCAAATACAATAATGGGAGGCAATAAAAACTTAGAGGATGATAGTATAGGAATAACTGCAGATTCAAATGGTAACGTAGAAACAACGGTTAAATCTACACCAGGTGCAATAGGATATTTAGCTTTATCTTATGCTAAGTCAGCAGAAGAAAGGGGATCACTTAAGGTTATATCAATAAATGGATATTCACCTTCAGATGAAAATATAGAAACAGGAAAATATGTATTCTGGTCTTACGGACATATGTATACTTATGGAGAGCCAAACAAGGTTACTGAGGCCTTTATAAATTATGTAAAAAGTCCAGATAATAATTCAAATATAAAATCTTTAGGATATATACCTATATCTTTAATGAAAGTAACAGATGGAAGATAAATAGGATTTAAAAAATCCTATTTATAAACAAAAAACAAATTCGAGGGAGAAATATGAGTAATAAAAATACTTTACGTAAGTTTAAAAGTGAATACATAGGGAGAGGCTTTGCATATTGTTGCGGAATATTTTTAGTGGTAGTAACATTTGCCATAATATTCTTTCTAGTTTCAAAAGGTATTCAAACATTTACAACTAATCATTACAACGTATTTGAGTTTATTTTTGGAACTACATGGGATCCACAAGGGTCAACTCCATCTTATGGTGCTCTTATATTTATAGTAGGGTCAACAGTTGCAGCAGCAGGGGCTGTTATAATTAGTGCTCCTATATCTATTGCCCTTGCAGTATTTATAAATATGATTTCACCTAAATTCGGTAAAAAAGTTTTACAACCAGCTTTAGAAATATTTGTTGGAATACCATCAGTTGTTTATGGATGGATTGGTATAACTGTTTTAGTTCCACATATTAGATTGATTTTTGGTGGAACAGGTTTTAGTGTTCTAGCAGCAATACTTGTTTTAAGTATAATGATACTTCCAACAATAGCTACAATAGCTACTGATTCTATAAAGGCATTACCTAAGGATTATATGGAAGCTTCTTATGGACTTGGAGCTACAAGATGGCAAACAATTTATAAGGTAATTGTGCCAGCAGCTAAAAATGGGATTTTAACTGGAGTTGTTTTGGGTCTTGGAAGGGCCTTTGGAGAAGCTTTAGCTGTTCAAATGGTTATCGGTAACACTTTGAAGATGGCGTCTTCTCTTTTAAGTCCAACAACAACCTTAACTAGTATATTAACATCAGATATAGCTAATACATCCTTTGGTTCTACATGGAATAATGCCCTTTGGTCATTAGCTCTTATATTACTAGTAATTTCATTTATATTTATTATAATAATAAGATTAATAGGAAGAAGGGGTAATAACTAATGAAAGCTAAAACAGCAGATAAAATAGCAACTGCCGCCTTATATATTATATCAGGTGCTATAGTAGTGCTTCTTGCAGCATTTATAATATATCTTTTATATGAAGGAAGAGAATCATTAAATTTTAGTTTTATATTTGGAAATAATACTATAGGTGGAGATGGTGGAGGAATAGGTCCTCAGTTATTTAATACAATATACTTATTAATAGTATCTTTAGTTATAACAGTTCCAATAGGTATTGGTGCTGGAATTTACCTAGCAGAATATGCTGGTAATGGGAAAGTTGTTGAAATAATAAGATTATGTATTGAAACAATGTCTTCATTGCCATCAATAGTAGTTGGATTATTTGGACTCTTAGTATTTGTAACTTATGCAGGATGGAGATATTCTATTTTAGCAGGTGCCCTTTCTGTTGGAATACTGAACCTTCCATATATTACAAGAATAAGTGAGAATGCTATAAGGGCAGCATCTAAAAATATAAAAGAAGCTAGTTTAGGTCTTGGTGCAACAAGATGGCAAACTATAGTTTATATAGTATTACCAGCAGCCTTTCCTGATCTTTTAACAGGATTAATTTTAGCATCAGGTAGAGTATTTGGAGAAGCTGCATCACTTTTATATACAGCAGGTATGACAGCGCCGAGAGTTCATTATTATCTATTTAATTTATTCTCTCAAAGCCCATCGGCCCAGATGTCAGCATTTAACCTCTTTAGGCCTGCTGAAACTTTAGCGGTATATATTTATTCTTTAAATGCAGAAAGTATAGTGTCAGATACAACAAAAATAATAAATGGTACTGCAGCAGTTCTAATAATACTTGTATTAATATTTAATTTTGGTGCGAGATTCTTAGGAAATTATATACACAAACGTTATACTGGTGAAAAATAATTAGGAGGAACTTTCCATGACAATAATAGAATCTAAAAATCTAAATCTTTATTATGCAGCAAATCATGCTCTCAAAAATATAAATATGCAAATAGAGAAAAATAAGGTTACAGCTCTTATAGGACCATCTGGTTGCGGGAAATCAACATTTTTAAGAACTTTAAATAGAATGAATGACTTAATAGATATAGTAAGAATTGATGGACAAATACTTTTTGAGGGAAAAGATATTTATAAAGATTATGATGAAATACAATTAAGGAAAAGAGTAGGGATGGTTTTCCAAAGACCAAATCCATTTGCCATGCCAATATATGATAATATAGCTTTTGGGCCTAAAATTCATGGTATAACAAATAAGAAAAAATTAGATGAAATTGTAGAAAAATCCCTAAGGGGAGCAGCACTTTGGGATGAAGTTAAAGATAGATTAAATAAAAGTGCTTTAGGTATGTCAGGAGGACAGCAACAAAGGCTTTGTATTGCAAGAACACTTGCTGTGGAACCCGAAGTAATACTTATGGATGAGCCAACATCGGCTCTAGATCCAATATCTACAAATAAAGTAGAAGAGCTTATAGCAGAAATGAAAGAAAAATATACTGTTGTAATAGTTACTCATAATATGCAACAAGCAGGAAGAATAGCTGATAAAACTGCATTCTTCTTAAGTGGAGAGGTAATAGAATATGGAAAGACGGAAGATATATTCTATAAACCAAAGGATAAGAGAACAGAAGATTATATAACAGGAAGATTCGGTTAAAAAGTTAAATAGTTTTAAAATTATTAGATAGTTTTAGTATAGTTTTGATTTTAGATAAGTATAGAAGTATTTTTAATTAAAAGATAAATATTTTTTTATTCTTATCTAAAATCATATTTATTTATAATAGAAAATAAAAAAATGTTTAAAAAGGTAATAATAATATATATAATAAGATGAAAATAAAAAAGTATAAGAGGTGAAAATATGTCAAGAATAGCGTTTGATTTAGCATTACAAAATTTAAATGATGAATTATTAAAAATGTGTGAAGAGGTTAAAAACCAAATAAGACTTTCAATTAAGTCTTTAGTAAATAAAGATGTAGAACTTGCAAAACAGGTTGTAAAAGGTGATGATATTGTAGACAATCTTAATAAAGAGATAGAGGATAAGTGTGTAAGATTTATAGCAACAGAACAGCCTTTGGCTAAAGATTTAAGAGAAATATTTACTGCCATTAAAGTAGTAACGGATTTAGAAAGAATGGCAGATTATGCTGTTGATATAGCTAAAATAACAATACATCTTCAAGACGAAGAATATGTTAAAAAGTTAATACAAATACCAGAGCTTGCTGAAAAAGTATTAAATGTAATAGGGCTAGCAATAGATGCCTATATTAAGGGTGATTCTAAAAGGGCATATGAAATTTGTAAAATGGACGATGAGATAGATGATTTATATAAGCAAATATTAGAGGAACTATTTAATATGATGGTTGAAGATAATTCAACAGCAGCTCAAACTGGAAGATTTATGTTTGTAGTTAAAAACTTAGAGAGAATAGGTGATCATGTAACCAATATATGTGAATGGACAATATACTCAGTTGAAGGTAAATATGTAGACCTTAATGAATAAACAAATACATATATTTTGCTTAACTTATATTAATCAGTGACTACTATATTTTCATTTACTTTGTTTTAAAATAAGTGATTTTTAGGAGTATAAGTAAAATAAAAGGCTGTATCAAGGGTAAAATATCTACAATGTATAGTTCTAGTTTAAACTATATATTGTGAAAGATAATATGCCCTGATACAGCCTATTTTATATCCTAGTGACATCCACCGCCACAAGAACTACAAGAGTCACATCCAGTATCAGCTGGAGCTATAAGTGGTTTTAATGATAAACCTTGATCTTCATTTTCTTCACTTGATAAGAATATAAATCCGCCAAATTCTTCAACTAAGCTAGGTTCCATTACAAAAGTTAAGTCATTAACCTTTGCTACAATATCTCCTTCTTTAGCTTCATCAACGCTTATATTAAAAGCTGCTCCATGACATGAATTTCCTACAAAATGAACTCTTAAAGAACGTTCATTAATATTGTTACTATTTAAAAAATCCATAAATTCATTGTATGCTTCGTCACTCATTGTCATTTTATTCATAATTAACACCTTCTTAATTTATTGTTTAATTAATAATAATTATTAATTAAATTATACTATTTTACTCGGAATAAATCAATAAGATTATTATATATTATAAGGTAAAATATAATAGTATAAAATAAAGGTATTAAAAAAATAGATAAAATTGTAATAAAAAGGTGAAATTTGTTTAATAAATATTTAAATGATATAATTAAAATTCATGATATAATGATTTAGTCTGTAAAAACAGATTTATTTACTAAGATATAATAATTTTCGAATTTTAAATATAAAGATAAACTATGAGAGGATGAAAAATATGGCATACAAAATAACAGATTATAATGAAAAGATTAAAGAATATAAAGAACATATAGTTCCCATAAAATTAAATAATATAGAAATAAAATATAACCATAACACAAGTTTAAAAGGATATTTATATAATAAGGAAGAAAAATATGGAGATGGAACTATAGAACTTTTTATAGACAATAAATTATCTATGGAAATATCACCAAGAGAGATTCAAGGTGCTTTTCAAATAATAAAAGATGTTAAAGAAAAAGTTGGAATAATAGGTTTAGGTCTTGGATACATAACACAGGAAATACTTAAAAAGGATTCGGTATCTAAAGTTATAGTATATGAAACAAATAAAGATATAATAGATATATATTATAAAAACTTTGGGAAAAACCCTAAGCTTACAATATTAAATGAAGATGGCTTTAAAGGAAAAAGTGATAGTTTTAATTCCTTTATAGTTGATATTTATAGTTATAATCTTGAAGATAGAGTTGTAGAGGATTATAAAACATTGAATAAAGTACATAATATAGAAGAATATTATTTCTTTGGTTTTGAACATTTTCTATTAAGTTGCCCCACCTCAGAAATAGCCTTTGTATATGTTCCAGAATACTGGACAGAAGCCATTGAAAGATGTTATAGACAGCTTATGGATAATGGATATATAAATGATTTTAAACCCTTAGAGGATGAAAAAGTTACAGAAATATTATTGAAATTTAAAGAAGTTTTATAAAAAATAGGTTATATTAGGATATTCCATCTTAATATAACCTATTTTTTTCAAAATTACTTAAACTATAAGAGATGTATACCCTTTTTCTTAAGATAAAGTTTTAAATCTTCTTTACAAGAACATTCCTTAGTACAAGTACAGGTATATTTGTTTAGAGAATCTCTTAAATTATCAGTCATGGTAATAAAATTTTCTTGAGGTGTTTTTACCATAGGTAGTATAAAATAAATAGCAAGAAATAGAATTATAAGAGAAAGAAGATTATCTATAGAGAATTCATTAAAAAAAGATGGAAGAGTTGTTACAAGTAAAATAGCAGATAAAGTATATAAAAGATATTCGATAAATTTAAATATATTTATAAGTTTTTTTAGTTTTAAAATAGAAGTTACTTCCCTAATGGTTTTAGAAGTTAGGCTCTCATAAAATGCTTCTTTAGAAAAATCTTTCACTAAAATCCCCCCTTTTTTATATAAGTATTATTGTAGTGCATTTATTTAAAATGGAACTATAGTAAAATATAAAAATTAAATAAATATCATTAACATAATATATGTAATAAAAAGTAAAAATATTAAATTAAATGAATTAAAACTATATTTTAAAACAAAAAGAAACAAAAAGAAGAATTAACACATAATTAACAATTACATAACACTTTTTTAACATAATAGTATTAATATATTTTTATAGGAAAAGAAAACAAATATAGAGGATAAATAATAGATTATTATCTAGGGGGATAAATAAATGTTAAGGAAAAGATTAATAGCTACAGTGTCAGGGGTAATTGTTGCAGGTGCGTTAATTGTAGGGTGTAGTTCAGGTGAAGCTACTACAAACAATGGAACTACATCAACGCATAGTACAAAAATTGCTATATCAGGTTCAACTTCTGTAGGCCCTTTATTAGAAAATGAAGCAGAAGAATTTGAAGCTAATAATTCTAATGTAACTATTGAGATTAATCAAACAGGTTCATCTTCGGGTATAAAAGATACTAAAAATGGAACGTCAGAAATTGGAATGTCATCTAGGGAACTAACTACAGAAGAGGCAGAAGGCTTAGGGGAAGTTACAGTAGCTGTAGATGGTATAGCAGTTGTTGTAAATAAAAATAATCCTGTACAGAATTTAACATTAGAACAGGTTAAAGATATATTTACAGGAAAAATAACTAACTGGAAGGAAGTTGGCGGAGAAGATGCACCCATAGTTGTTGTATCTAGGGAGTCAGGTTCTGGAACGAGAGGAGCTTTTGAGGAGATATTAGGTTATAAGGAAACTGAAACAGTTAAAACAGCTCTTATAAATAACTCAACAGGCTCTACTAAATCAGTAGTAGAGGGAAATGAAAATGCTATAGGATATATGTCAATTGGATATGTTGATAATGCTATATCAGCAGTTAGTATAGACGGAGTAGGGGCAACTTCAGAGAATGTAAAATCAGGAGATTATAAGATACAAAGACCCTTTTTGCTTGTCTATAAGGAAGATAGCTTATCACAACAAGGACAAGAGTTTATAGATTTTATATTAAGTGATGAAGGACAAAAAATTGTGTCAGAAGAGAATTTAGTTACTGTTGATTAGATAGACATATAAAAGTATTTAACCTAATATGAAAGTTTTGGAGGAGAATATGTTAGTTAATGATAAACTTGTTCATAATCAGAGAGAAAATTTAAAAGGAAAAGAAAAAAGTAAAAAATCCAATGTCAATAAATATATAATAGAGGCAATATCTGAAAAAGTATTTATGATAAGTGCATGGGTGGCTGTTATAAGCTTACTTCTTATAATTGGATTTGTTTTTTATAAAGGATTAAATCCATTTATTGCTGATGGATATTCATTTATGAGCTTTATTACAGGTGCAGATTGGTATCCTAGTTCTAAATTATTTCAAATAGCACCAATGATAGTAGCATCAATAGGAATAACTTTAGGAGCGGTTGTTATAGGAGTTCCAGTTGGAATATTATCAGCAGTATTTATTTCAGAAATAGCTCCAAAAAGATTATCTAAAGTTATATCAACAGCTGTTGAACTTTTAGCAGGAATACCATCTGTTTTATATGGATTATTTGGGTTAGCTATAATAGTTCCAGGAATAAAGATTATTTTTAATCAACCAAAGGGACAAAGTTTATTAGCTGCAATTTTAGTTTTAGCAGTTATGATGCTTCCAACTATAATATCAGTGTCTGTAACAGCATTAAAAGCAGTGCCAGATGCTTACAAGGAAGGTTCATTAGCACTTGGTGCATCTAAAACAGAAACAATATTTAAAGTTGTAATTCCAGCTGCAAAATCAGGGATTTTAACTGGAGTAATTTTAGGTATTGGTAGAGCACTTGGAGAAACAATGGCAGTAATAATGGTTGTTGGAAATTCAGTTGTAATGCCAGATTCTATATTTAGTAGTGTTAGACCACTTACAACTAATATAGCGCTAGAGATGGGATATGCATCTGGAGTTCATCAAGAAATGCTATTTGCAACAGGAGTTATATTATTTAGTTTCATATTAATACTTAATTTAGTTATAAATAAAATTGCAAATAAGGCGGGTAAATAATATGAGAAAAACTAAGGAAATTTTATTTAACGTATTAGTCTGGGCATCAGCTATATTTACAGTAGGAATATTAATAGCCATAGTTGGCTTTATATTTATAAAGGGAATAGGAAAAATAAATTTAAACTTTTTAATTAGTGATTACTCTGCTAAGGGAGATGGTGGAATACTGCCAATGGTAGTAACAACTTTATATACTATTGTATTATCCCTTGCAGTTGCTACTCCAATTGGTGTTTTATCAGCAGTTTATCTTCAAGAATATGCAAAACAAGGAAAAGTAGTAAAAATTATAAGATTTGCAACAGAAAGTTTAGCTGGTATTCCATCAATAGTTTATGGTCTTTTTGGAGGAATATTCTTTGTTGTAAGCTTAAAAATGGGGTATTCAATTTTAGCAGGTTCCTTAACAGTTGCTATAATAATACTTCCAACAATAATAAGAACAACAGAGGAAGCTTTAAAAACAGTTCCACAATCTTATAGAGAAGCATCTTTAGGTCTTGGAGCAACAAAATTTCAAACACTTTATAAAGTAATACTTCCAAGCTGTATTTCAGGAATATTATCTGGGGTAATATTATCAGTAGGTCGTATTATAGGAGAATCAGCTGCAATACTTTTAACAGCAGGAACAGTTGCAAAAATGCCAAGCACCATATTATCAAGTGCAAGGACATTAACGGTTCATGCATACTTAACAGCTAGTGAAAGTGGAGATATTGAAACTGCAGCAGCAGTTGGAATTGTGTTAATAGTAATAGTACTAGCTTTGAATATTTCAGCAAAATTAATAACTAAAAGATTAAATAGGGCAAGAGGTTAAATTAGAAAGGATGAATTAGTATGGGAGAAAAAAAGACTAAAATAAGAGTTAGAAATTTAGATTTATTTTATGCACAAAATCAGGCACTTAAAAATATAAACATTGATATAAAAGAAAATGAAGTAACAGCTCTTATAGGACCTTCTGGCTGTGGTAAATCAACCTTTTTAAGAACTTTAAATAGAATGAATGATTTAATTGATATAGTTAAAATCAAAGGAGATATTGAAGTAGATAACGAAAATATATATAGTACAGATGATGTTATTTCATTAAGAACAAAGGTTGGAATGGTGTTTCAAAAGCCTAATCTATTTCCTATGAGTATTTATGAAAATGTAGTTTATGGACCTAAAATTCAAGGAATAAGAGATAAAAAAACACTAGATAAAATAGTTGAAGATAGTTTAAAAGGTGCAGCTATATGGGATGAAGTTAAAGATAGATTAAAATCATCAGCATTAGGTCTATCAGGGGGGCAACAACAACGTATCTGTATAGCAAGGGCAATAGCTATGAATCCAGAAGTTATACTTATGGACGAGCCTACATCAGCCTTAGATCCAATATCCACTTTAAAGGTAGAGGAACTTATGGAACAGCTTAAGGAAAAGTATACTATAGTAATAGTTACTCACAATATGCAACAAGCAGCTCGTATATCAGATAAGACAGCATTTTTCTTAAGTGGAGAGCTTATAGAAGTTGGAGATACAAATACTATATTTACAAATCCAAGAGATAAAAGAACAGAAGACTATATAACAGGACGTTTTGGCTAAAATAAAACTATTAAAATTTAGGGGGAAGATTAATGGTTAATAATGCTTTAGAGGTGAGTATAGCTAATTTAAAAAATGATATTATAGATATGATGGAACAATGTGCAAAACTTATAGATATGTCTTTAGTTTCTATAATAAATAAAGATATAGAACTTGCAAAAAAAGTTATAACATTAGATGATGAAGTAGATAACTTAAGAGTTAATATAATAGATAAAAGCGTAAGACTTATAGCTCTAAAACAACCAGTAGCCAAAGATTTAAGGCTTATATATTCTTTAGGACATATGGCTTTAGATTTAGAAAGAATAGGAGACTATTCAGTAAATATAGCTGAGAAATCATTAAAACTTGCTAAAGAAGATGATATTGAACCTTTAGGAAGCATTGTAAAAATGAGGGATATGTGTATATCTATGCTTTACGAAGTAGAAAAAGCTTTAAAAGGAAATGACACGAAAGCCGCTTATAGCTCAGCTAATGATGATGATATTTTAGATGACCTTTATAAGGTTGCCTATAAAGAGATAGTTAAAAATATGCACCAAGATGATAGCAATATTGATAAGGGTGTAAGAACTCTGTTTATAGCTAGATACTTAGAGCGTATAGGAGATCATATAACAAATATTTGCGAAAATGTTATTTATGCTGTAAATGGTGATGTTGTTGAAATAGGTTAAATCCAGAGTGATTTTAATATGATTTTGACACAATATATTGTTAATATATGAGTAATATATTAAAGTATATTGTGTCTTTTTGGTAATAAATATTATGAATTAATTGACAAAAATAAAAATTAAGATTATAATTAAATACAATAACATATGAATAAATATACACTAATATGTATGAAAACGATATAGAATATTGAGTAGAGGTGAGTGAATTGATTAATAGTAAATTATTAAATCCAATTTCTGATATAAAATTAAATGATAATATCTCTACAGCAATGACAATAAAGAAAAAATCTACGGAATTTGAAACATTAGAATCTAATAGTAGTAAATATGAATTTTTAAAAGAAGAAGTAGTAAAAGAGCTAAAAGATAGAGAAAATAAAATAATTTCTATAGATAATTATAAATCCTTGCTGAGAGAAAGAATTGTAAATGATGAAGATGAACTGTTATGGTTATTAAAAAACACAGAAATAAAAAATATAAAATTAGGTAAGAATATGGATTTAACTAAGGTTAAATCAGAAGATTTAGCAATAAAAATAGAGGGCTTAACTATAAACGGAAATGGAAACTATATAATATTAGAAGAACATATAGATTATACAAACCCTAGCTTATTGATATTACAGGGAAATGGTATAACATTAAAGAATATAAATATAAAAGTTAATTCAAACTGGTTTAAAGCTAGAAATTTAGATGTAATAACTATACTTGGAAACAACACAAAGCTTACTAATGTAAGCATTGATGCAAATGGTAATAGTGGAATAAAGGTTATTGATTCTTTTGGTGTAGAACTTAATAGGGTATGTATAAAGGGAAGTGAGTGTAAAAATTCAGCCATTAAGGTTGAAGGCGCAGAAGTTCTTTGTAAAAATATAAAGATTAAGAAGTTTAAAACAGGGTTAGAATCTGTAGGAAAAGCTGCATCTCTAACAATGTATGGAAAACAATATATAGAAGCACAATTTCATATAAAAAACAATTTTAAAAGTGGTTCAATAATAAAATCTGTTGAAAATAAATTAAACCTTTTGGAAACGGTTTTCTGTTATGAATATTTTAAATTAGGTGTAAATTAGTTTATAACTAGATACTGTGCTAAAGAATAAAAATAAAAGTAGCTCAACGTATGAACATAAGCGTTGGACTACTTTTTAATATTATTATATGGAAAAGTATTAAGTTTGTTCTAAGTAAAAAAATTAAATTTTATGTAAATGTTTTAAATATTCTTTTACTCTTAACTAAAATTAATATTCTATTAAAATATGATGTAAAAAAGTTTAAAATTAGTTTGATTTTGTATAATAAATAAAAAGGAATATTAAGATTAAAATATAATATTATAGTTTAATATAACCTAAATCATAGGATACAAAATATGATGTTAAGTCATATGTATAATTAAATTAAGTAGTAAAGGGAGAGAATTTATGAATTTTAAAGTAAGAGATGAGGTTTTAACTGTAAAAAAATATGTGCCAGGAAAACCAATAGATAAGGTAAAGGGGAAGGATAATGAATTTAATATAGTAAATATGGCATCTAATGAAAATCCTTTAGGATGTTCTAAAAACGTTAAAGAAGCATTAAAAAATGCTTTAGAAAATGCAAATAGATATCCAGATTCTGCAAGCTTTTATTTAAAAGATGAAATAGCAAAGTTTTGGGGCATTAAAAACAGCCAGATTTTTTGTGGCACAGGATCAGATTCCTTAGTGAAAATAATTTGCGATACTATTTTAGAAAAGGATCATGAAAGTATAGTTTATGATTTAACATTTCCAAGGTATGAAACATGTATAAAGCTTAGAGGAGCTAAACCTATTAGAGTAGCACTTAAAAATTTTAAAGTAGATTTAAATGATTTGATAGTTGCTATTACAGATAAGACAAAAATAATATGGCTTTGTAATCCTAATAATCCAACAGGAACTATATTTAAGGCAAAAGAATTAGAAGATTTTTTAGAGAAAGTTCCACAAAATGTTTATGTCGTTATAGATGAGGCTTATGGAGAATTTGTTAATGATAGGGATTATCCAAACTCTATAAATCTTATGAAAAAGTATAAAAATATTATAATTTTAAAAACATTTTCTAAGGCTTATGGTCTTGCATCCTTAAGAGTTGGTTATGGAATAGCAGATGAAAGGTTAGTAGATTTTATAGATAGAGTTATAAATCCCTTTGATGTAAATGCTTTTGCACAGGTAGCAGCCATTGAAGCTATTAAAGATAGAGAGTTCTTAAAAGAAGTGAAGGAATTTATCATTTCTCAAAGACAATTTATGATAAATGAATTGAAAAAAATAGGAATAGATTCAGTGGAATCTCATAGCAATTTTATATTAGCCCATGTAGGAAATAATGAGGGAAAAATAGCTTCATACTTACTTGAAAATGGTTATTTAGTAAGGGAAGGCTCAAAGCTTGGAATTCCTAAATATTTAAGAATAAGTATTGGAAAAGAAAATGATAATAAAAATGTTATTAGGCTTATAAAAGATATTTTAGAAAAATAGGGTAGTAATTATTAAAAGATATGATATGAAAGGGGGATAAAAATGATAGTAACAATAATTGGTTTAGGAGTTATAGGAGGGTCTTATGGTTTGGCTCTTAAGGATAAAGACATAGATGTATATGGTATTGATATAGATTATAAAACTTTAAAAAAAGCCAAAGATATGGGGATAATAAAAAATGGATTCATGTATAATAGCCTAGAATCAAAGGATGTAGTGTCAAAAAGTGATGTTTTAATTATTAGTATATACCCTGAGCAAATAAGGGAGTTTGTAGATTTTTATAAAAGTTATTTTAGTGAAGAACTTATAATAACTGATGTTACAGGAGTAAAGGAGAAGCTTATTTCTGAATTAGAATTAATTCTTCCAAATCATGTAGATTTTATTTTTGCTCATCCAATGGCAGGAAGAGAAAAGCGAGGTATTGATTATGCAAGTCCTAATGTTTTTGAAAAAGCAAACTTTATAATAACTCCAACAGAAAAAAACAAAGAGAAAAATATCAGGATTATTGAAGATTTAGCAAGAAAAATGGGGTTTTCAAATATTAATAAAGTATCACCTAAGGATCATGATTGTATAATATCATTTACAAGTCAGCTTCCCCATGTACTTGCAGTTTCTTTAATAAATAGTGATGATTTAGCCTTTGATACAGGAAGTTTTATCGGTGATAGTTATAGGGAGTTAACTAGAATTGCTAATATAAACGAAGATTTATGGTCAGAGTTATTTTTAGGAAATAAAGAAAATTTACTTACAAGAATTGAGAACTTTGAAAAAGAGCTTTTAAAAATAAAGGAATGTTTATTAAATAATGATGATGAAATCCTTAAAGAAATATTTAAAGAAGCTACAAGAAGAAGGGAAAGATTATAGAGTAGATAAAAACTAGGGATTTTGAGTCTCTAGTTTTTTATTTTTAGTATAAAGTTTATTTTAGAAATATTAGCTCATTAATTTTTGAAAATCATTTATACCTTGTTGAATTTCTTCTCTCAAAAAATTGTTACTTATAAGGTCGTCATCATTTTTAGATGAAAGTTCTTTATAAAACTACTGAAAGGTATTACTAATATCAATATCTTTATTATTTTTTACAAAATCAAATAAAATATTTTCTCCTTCATTATAATCTTTATTTAAAAGCTTTTCCTTTAATATTAATAATAAGTCATCTTTGTTAGATAAATTTTCAATAGTAACTATGTCACTATCATCTTTTTCATCAGTTATAGCTTTCCCTATATTTTTTCCTAGGGATTCTGCCATATCTAGGATAAAATCATTTTTAAACATTTAATACCTCCTTAATACAGTTACATTAACTTATTTAAAGTTATAATCTTTAATGAACTTCTTTTTCAAAAATGATTTCATAACAGTAGGGCATATATATACCTGTTTTTTCATTAACTGGAGTAATAATTTGCTTTAGTCTCAAACCATTTTTAGATTCATTTATAATAATTTCTTTACAGTTTTCAAAGGATGAACCTATTTTAGCCCTAAATGCTTTATCTAAAGGAACTTCTATAAATTTATATTCGTACATAAAATACCCCCAATTTTATATGTTATAAGAATACTTATATTATACAATAATATTGATATTTTATAAATTATTACCAAGATATAATTGTATATAAATACATATTTAAAAATATAGTGAAATGTTATAATATGAAATAAAAGGTAAAGGTATATATAAGTATAATTTTAAAGATAATATAAAGCCTTAAATGAGGGCTAGATAAAAGATTAAAGTGATTAGATTTGGAGGGGAAGATTTTTGAGGATATTACACACAGGTGACTGGCATTTAGGAAAGAGTTTAGAAAAGCGAAGTAGAATAGAGGAACAAATAGAATTTTTAAATGATTTCGTAGAAATTGTTGAAGAAAATAATATAGATTTAGTTATTATTGCAGGGGATGTTTATGATTGTAGTAATCCACCTGCACTTGCTGAAAAGATATTTTATAATACATTAAAAAGAATATCTAAAAATGGTGAAAGATTGATTTTAATTATAGCAGGAAATCATGATAATCCTGAGAGGCTTGTAGCATCATCACCTTTAGCTAGAGAACACGGGATTATAATGATTGGAACTTTAAAAACTATAATTGATACAGGGGATTATGGTAAACATGAGGTTATAAACTCTGGTGAAGGCTTTGTTGAAGTTTGTATAAATGGAGAAAGAGCTGTTATTTTAACTGTTCCTTATTTAAGTGAGAAAAGATTAAATGAGGTTTTATATAAAGATATGGATAGCGATGAGGAAAGGTTAAAATCCTATAGTGATAGAGTATACTCTCTTTTTCATTCTCTTAAAGAAAACTATAGAGAGGATACTATAAACTTAGTAGTTTCTCATCTTTATGCTATGGGAAGTGAAGAAGGAGGTTCTGAGAGGAGTATTCAGCTTGGTGGAAGTTATATAGTAAATGGAGATTGTTTCCCAAAAGAAGCTCAATATATTGCTTTAGGACATGTTCATAAACCACAGATAGTTCCAGGAACAAATAAGAAAGCAAGATATTCAGGTTCACCACTTCATTACAATAAAAAAGAAATTTCATATAATAAAAAATGTTTTGTTATAGATGTTAAGGCAAAAGAAGAGGCTAAAATAGAGGGGATTTATTTTAAGGTTTATAAACCAATAGAGATTTGGAAATGTGAAAGCTTTGATGATGCACTTTTAAAATGTGAAAAAAATAAGGATAGAGATTGTTGGGTTTATTTAGAGATAAAAGTAGATAGATATATGAGAGAAGATGAAATAAAAAAATTAAAAGAATTTAAAAAGGATATTTTAGAGATTACTCCAATTTTAGAAAACATTTATGAAAATGAAGAAATTGCTATAAGTTTAGAAGAAAAGAGTTTTCAAGAACTATTTATTGATTTTTATAAAAAAGAAAGAATGGGAGAACCAGATAAAAAGGTTATAGATTTTCTTTTAGACTTAGTTTATGAAGAGGGGGAAGAAGAAAATGAGACCAATTAAGCTTAAAATAAAGGGATTAAATAGTTTTATAGATGAACAGGAAATAGATTTTAATAAGCTTACAGAGAGAGGTTTTTTTGGGATTTTTGGCCCTACTGGAAGTGGAAAATCCACTATATTAGATGGTATAACTTTAGCTCTTTATGGGGATTTACCAAGAAAGAGTACTAATTATATAAATGTGAATTGTAATAGTTTAAATGTAAGTTTTGAGTTTTCAATATCAGAGGTTGAAACTAAAGTTTATAGAGTTGAAAGGGAGTTTAAAACTGATAAAAAAACTGGAAGACCTAAAAGTGGAAAGTGTAAAGTTTTAGATATAACAAGAGAAGAACCTATAATTTTAGCTGAATCTGTAAAGGAAGTTACAAAAACTTGTGAGGATATTATTGGTCTTAGTTTAAATGATTTCACAAAAACAGTAGTTCTTCCTCAAGGAAGCTTTAGTGAGTTTTTAAAGATAAGTGGTAAAGATAAAAGGGAAATGCTAGAGAGACTTTTTAATCTTCAAGAATATGGTGAAAATTTAGAGAAAAAATTATTTACAAAGGGTAAAATTATAGAAAAGAAATTAGATGTTATAAAGGGGCAGTTAAGTGGATATGAAAATATTAATTTAGATGATTTAAAGATTAAAGAAGATGAATTTAAAAATAATGAAAAAAGTATAAATGAAAAGAGTTTAAAACTTTTAGAGATAAACAAAAGATATGAAGAAGGAAAAGAAGTTTTTCAGCTAAAAAATGAATTAGAAGGCTATGTAAATGAAAAAAATATAGTAATTATGCAAGAAGATGATATAGAAAATAAAAGAGTAAAAATAGACAATATAGAAAAATCATTAAGAGTGTTAAAATTCATAGAAAATTATAATAGAGTTTTAAAAGAGTTAACTGAAGCTAATAAAAATTTAGAAGGTTATAACCTTAAATTTAAAGATATAAAGAATAAAAAAGAAAATATTTTAAAAGTTTATAATGAATTTTTAGAAAAAAGACAAGATACAGTACCAAGGTTAAGGATAAAATCTGAAAGATTAGATGGAGAAATAAAAAATAGAAAAGCCTTAATATCTTTAGAAGAAGAAATAGCTAGATTAAATAAGATTATTAAGTTGCTTAAAATAAATAAGGAAAAAAGTATAGAAGAAGTAACTAAAATACAAAATGAAGTACAGGATATAAATTTAAATATAAAGGGCTTAGAAAAAAAATATGATGATTTAAGAGTTGATAGAAACTTAAAGAAAGAAATTGAACAGGCAATAAGCTTTGAAAAAGACTGTTTAAAGTTAGATAAAGATATTGATGAATGTTCCGTTGATATAGAATCCCTGCAAGAAGATCTAAAATCTTATAAAGAAAAAGAAATAAAATTAGAAAATGAGAAAGATAATAATTTAAAGAGTCTAAAAGAGTGTGAAATTTTACTAGATGACCTAAATAAAAATTGCCCAGGAAAAGATGAAGATTTATTAAATAAGAAAATCTTATTAGAAAATATTAAAGGAAAAGAAGAAAAATTTAATATCTATAGAGAGAAAATAGATTTAGATAATAATAACATTTTAGAGATAAATAAAGAGTTATATAAATTAAATGAAGAAAAAGATAGTTTAGAAGATATTATTAATTTATTAGAAATAGAGATAGATAGTTTTGAAACTGAATCATTAGCGTTAAAGGTTAGAGAAAAATTAAAGGATGGAGATGTATGTCCAGTTTGTGGATCTACTCATCACAATAAAGAAAATATAAAAATATTAGATTTAAGGATGCTAAAAGATAAAAATATTAATCTTTTAAAGTATAAAGATGAACTAATGAAAAAAGATAGAGAAATAGCAACGCTAGAAGAGAGGGTAAAGGCTAAAGATAGAGAAATTGAAACCTTTGAAGGTGAAATTAAAGCGTTAGGTGAAGATTTTAAGGGAAATAAGATTTCTGAAGTACAAAAAGAAATTGAGACTTTAGAAGATAATATAAAGAAATATAAGGAAGAAAAACTAAATTTAGAAAATAAGATAAATAATATTAAGGATATAGGTAGAAGCTTAAGTGAAGATATAAAAGTATTAGGTGTAAATTTACAAAATAGCAAAAGTAACCTAGATAAAAAGATGAGAAAAAGAGAAGGAAATTTAGAAATATTTAATTCTTTAAAAAGTGCTATAGAGGAAAAAAGAAAGGCTTTAAAAGTAGAAGATTTTAATAATAAGTATGAAAAGCTAATAAAAAAAGAAAAGGAAAGAGAAGAGTTAGAAATAACCATAAGAAATGAAAGAGCCTCTAAGGAAACTAAAGAAAATGAAAAAAATAGAAAGAATAATGAAAAGGAAAAAATAATTAATGAGTTATCTAGTAAGGAGTCATCTTTAAAAGAAAAAGAAAATCAAGTAAATAATATAAAAGATAGCTTACAACAAGAGTTTAAGGCTCTAGAAGATTTAAAAAGTGTAGAAAAAGCTTTAAAAGATACTAATATAGAAATAAAAAGTATAGACGAATATTTTAATAAATATAGTAAAGAAAAAACTTGTATAGAAGAAGAGTTTGAAAAAATTAATGATAGATTAAATAAGGAAAATTTAAATGTTAAAACTTTAGAGGATAAAGAAAAGTTAAATGGAAAGGAACTAGAAATTAGTTTAAAAGAAGAGAGTTTTACTGATATAGAGCAAGTTCAAAAGATTTTAAAAGAAAAGCATACCTTAGAGAATTTGAAAAATGATATAAAAAATTATGATGAAAAGATAAAAGTTTTAGAGATAAATATAGATGGTGTGCTAAAAAAATTAAACAATAGGGATATTTCAAAAGAAGAATTTGAAGATATAAAAGATAATAAAGAACAAATGCAACATGAATTAGACTCTTTAAAAAATATTAATTTAATATTAAAACAAGAAATTAAAATCTTAAAGGGCAAAATAGAAAAGTTTAAAGAGATAATTAATAAGAAAAATAAAATAGAACATGATGAAAATATGATAAATGATTTGAAAAAATTATTTAGTGGAAGAAAGTTTGTTGATTATGTTGCTACAGAAAGACTTAGATATGTAGCTTTAGAAGCTTCAAAAAGACTTAGGGAAATAACAAATGATAATTATTCCTTAGAGGTAGATAAAGATGGCAAATTTATAATAAGAGATTTTAAAAATGGAGGCTCTATGAGAGAAGTTTCAACTCTATCTGGGGGGGAAACCTTTTTAACCTCATTATCTTTAGCTTTAGCCCTTTCTAATGGTCTTCAACTTAAAAAGACAGCACCACTAGAACTTTTCTTCCTAGATGAGGGTTTTGGAACTTTAGATGATGATTTGTTAGAAACTGTTATAAGTTCTTTAGAGAGAATTCACCATGAAAGACTAAAAATAGGAATAATAAGCCATGTTGAATCTATTAAAAATAGAGTACCTGTAAAACTCATTGTAACACCAGCAGAGTCAGGTATGGGTGGAAGTAAGGTCAAAATAGAGAGAAATTAGTTTAAAAAGGGTAGTAAATGTTATTTTGCTATCCTTTTGATATTAATAGGAATTTATTAATCTTTAATATGTATTAAATTACTTTGTATTTTATAAAAATTTATAAAAAGATATACAAAATAATACTTTCCAATAATAATAGATTAAATTATTATTAATTATTGTTATTAGACATTATATTAATAAAGATATTATAATGTGATTATAAATAAAATTAAGAGTATTTAATCAATAAATTTAGAAAAGGTAGGTTTGTTTATGAAAAATTTAAAAGAATTTTCTTTGTTAAAACAAACACAAACTTATGTTGTAAAATATGCTAATGTTATATCTGATGTTTTAAATATTGATATAGAAATAGTTGACAATAATTTACTTAGGATTGCAGGAACTGGGATTTATAGCTTAGAAGTAGATAGACAGTGTGAGGGAATGTCTTATAAAAATGTTATTAAGACTGGAGAACATAGAATAATCTTAGAACCTGTAAAAGATGAGTGTTGTAGGGAATGTAAGCTAAGGGAAAGTTGTAAAGAAGTTTTAGAGATAGCTACTCCTATATTTTATAACGATGAAATAATAGGAGTAATAGGTCTTGTATGTCTAGATGTGGAGCAAAAAAATAGAATTTTGAAAAATGTAGAGGAAAATTTAAGATTCTTAGATAATATATCAGAACTTATAAGTTCTAAAGTATATGAAGAGTTTAGAGTAAAAAATGAAAATGATTTCCTATTAATATTAGATAAATTTATAACAAATATTAATTTAGGAGTTGTTATTTTAAGTGATGAAAATAAAATATTTGATTTAAATGAAAGTGCCCTTAAGTATTTAATTATTCATAATAAGGATATAAATGAGAATATACAATCACTAAGAGGAAAATCTTTTGATTTAAGTAAATATAAGAATGAAGGTAAGTTAATACCAATTAATATTGGTAAGTATGAGAATCTATTTATATTTGAGAAAAGTAAAATCATAGACAAAATACATAAAAAAGAAACTAAAAAGGTAGAAGGAGTGGATAGATTAGTTGGAGAGTCAAAAGCTATATTGGGTATAAAAAATAAAGTGAAAAAAATAGCACAATCTACATCAACAGTTTTAATAACAGGAGAGAGTGGAACTGGAAAAGATGTTTTAGCAAGGGCAATTCATGAATCAAGTGATAGGAGTGATAAACCTTTTATAGCAATTAACTGTGCAGCTATACCAGAGGCATTATTAGAGAGTGAGCTTTTTGGTTACGCAAAAGGGGCCTTTAGTGGTGCAAGTGCACATGGAAGAATAGGAAAATTTGAACTTGCAAATAAAGGGGTTATTTTTTTGGATGAAATAGGAGACATGCCAATTCATTTACAAGCTAAATTATTAAGAGTTATTCAAGATAGAAGGTGTATAAGGATAGGATCAAATAATGTAATAGATTTAGATATAAGGATAATTGCAGCAACAAATAAGAATTTAAAAAAGTTAGTTGAAGAAAATAAATTTAGAGAAGACTTATATTATAGATTAAACGTTATTCCAATAGAAATACCACCTTTACGTGACAGGGAATCTGATATTGAACTTTTAATGAGTAGGTTTATTGATAAATATAATAAAGAACTAAATATAGATAAAAAAGAGATAGATCAAGGAGTAGTTAAAAAAATTAGAGATTATAATTGGCCTGGAAATATAAGAGAACTTGAAAATTGTGTTGAGTATATGATTAATATTTCAAAGGATGAGGAAAGAATTATTGAAGAATTTTTACCAGACACTATATATAATTATAATAAGTCTTGTGAAATAGCAGATATTTTATTAGAAGAATTAACATTAGATGAATTAGAAAAAAGATATATAGCTATGATGATACAAAAATATGGTTCAGATTTAAAAGCTAAAAAAATGATATCAGATAAATTAGGAATAGGAATAGCAACTTTATATAGAAAGTTAGATAGAGAAAAAATGTCTTAAAAATTAGGTGATTCTCATCTAATTTTTTTATTTTGATT
>JAUNBX010000017.1:0-8222 GCA_030526875.1 Clostridium perfringens
TATGAAAAAATGATGGATTCTAAAGTTAAGTTTAGATGTGTTTTAGATATGAGCTTATAGAAATTAAGGTGCATTATATTTAATGCACCTTAATTTCTATATTATGACTAACCTTAAGTGAGTATGAAATATTTTAATTTAAAATATAAGCTTAATCTCTTTATACTCCTACAAGTTGTCCCTTTTCACAATAACTCATATCATTTACAGATTCCACCTTAAATCTACCCTTTTCATATATAACCTTAGAAATACTTGCATTATCTATATCTCTAGTATCAAAACTAGGATCTATATACTCAATTATAACTCTAAGTATGCCACCATGTATTACTACAAGAACATCTCCTCCACCTTTATTTTCCTGTTCCTTTGCTACAGCAGTTAAACCTCTTATAGCTCTTTTAAGCAATAAATCATAGTTTTCAGCCCTTTTTGTTTCATCTAAATCAGCACAAGTATTCACAAATACTTTTTGAGCATTAACTTTTTCTATAATCTCTTCAAAAGAACTAACACTTAAATAAGTTAGCATATCATTAAGTAAAACTTCCTCTAGCTCTCCTTCATATTTTCCAAAATAGGCTTCTCTTAAATCTTCCACCTGACAAATTTCTAAATTTTCACTATATTTATTCTCGTCTAAAACTATTTTAGCTGTTTTTATTGTTCTTCTAAGATCACTTGTATAAACAGCCTTAAACTCAATCTCACTAAGCCCCACCCCAGTATTTCTAACAACTTCTATTCCCTTTTCAGTTAACACACCATCACACCAACCTTGTACCCTTTTCGCTCTATTCATTATAGTTTCACCATGTCTCATTAAATATAAAACAACTCTATTATTCATAATCTACTCCCCCTAAAACAAATATCATTTTATAAATATTTCTTTTGTATTAATAATTTATATATATTTATTTTATCATAGATTGAATTGTTCTTTTATTTTTCAGGAGCCACTACAAATCTACTATAATAAAAAAGTAGAAAGATTATAATAAACCTTCCTACTTTCTATAAATTAAACTTCTATTTTTAGGGATATTTTTACTTATATCCTCTTTCATAGGCTGATGGTAAATATTTTAATTCTACATTTCTTTTTTTAGCTTCATTTAAAACCCAGTAAGGTTCTCTAAGTAAAACTCTTGCTAAAAATACTAAATCCGCTCTATTATTTTCTATTATTTCAGTTCCTTGATCTCCCGTTGTAATTAAACCACCTGCAATAACTGGAATATCACAATTTTCTTTTATGTACTGAGCCTCTGGAACTTGATATCCTGGATAAGCATTTATAGTAGCATCTACTACCACTCCACCTGTGCTTACATTAACTAAATCAATTCCTTCTTTTTTAAGTATATCCACTATTTTAGCCATTTCTACTTTAGTATTTCCACCATCTTTATAATCCTTAGCAGAAACTCTAAATAACAGTGCCTTATCCTTTGGCCAAACGCTTTTAACTTCTCTTATTACTTCAACTATAAATCTAGTTCTATTTTCAATACTTCCACCATATTCATCTTCCCTTTTATTACATAAAGGTGATAAAAACTCTGAAAGTAAATATCCATGTGCTCCATGAAGTTCTATAAAGTCAAACCCTGCTTTTAGAGCCCTCCTTGCACCATCTCTAAAGGCAATTTTAACCTCCTCCATTTCAGTTTTGCTCATTTCTAAAGGTTTTTTATATTCATCACTAAAAGTAATAGCTGATGGTGCTATTATATCTTCATTTTCCACAGAGCATTTTCTTCCTGCATGACCTAGTTGAATACCAGCATATGCTCCATACTTTTTAATTCCTTGTGCTAGAGCTCCTAGCCCTTCAATATGATTATCACTCCAGATTCCTAAATCTTTATCACTAATTCTACCTCTTGCTTCAACTGCTGTAGCTTCCACAATTATAGCGCCAACACCACCTATAGCTCTATTTACATAATGTACATAATGAAAATCATTAACTAACCCATTATTTTCTGCCATATACATACACATAGGTGCCATAACTATCCTGTTTCTTAAATTTAAATTTTTTAATGAAAATTCTTTAAAAATTCCTTTTGACATTTGTAAATCACTCCTCTTTATACTTATTTATTATATATATGAGTAACTATAACATTATTTATACTATATTTAAAACATAATACTTTAATTTTAGGTTAACCTGTAATTCTTATTTTATCACTATTTCCCTACTTTAACTCATTATATATTTTCATAGCTACTTTATTTCTTAATTTTAAATGGACAGTTATAGGTTTTTCTCCTTCATAGTAAACAGTATCTGCCATTCCCATATAAATATATGGCTCAATTACTCCATCAATTTGTCTATACTTTCTTACAAACAGATGCATATTTATATTCTTTTCAACATTGTTTATAAGCTTTTGACCAATTTCTGATTGTAAAGTTGTTGAACTTGCACTTTGCCATACAAAAATATCCCTTCCTATAAACTCATTTTCATGATTTACACTTTCCTTTATATCTTCTTCCTTTTCCATACCAACAAACATATACCAATCGTTTCCGTTAGTTTTTAAGCCTCCCATACCATATCCACCAAACTTTTTAGTGGCATTAGACATTCTAACAACATCATCTCTAGTATACTGAGAGTAAAGCTTTAAAAATGGCATACCGTAATTTTCAGTCCCAAATTCTCTTTCATAAACTAGTAAACCATAATTTATGCAATCATTTATATATAACTTAAATTCTTCTTTTTCTACTACTTCTTTAATTTCAGATGCTAAGGTTATTTTATCCCCATAATCCTCTATAAAATTAAAATTACTTTCCTTTTTACTGTAATAATCCCCTCTTAAACACTCTATTGTATAATTAAAAGTTTCTTCATCTACGAAATCTATATATTTTTCTATATGATTTTTAAGCTCTGCCCTTGTAGATATTCCATTTTTTATAAGATATCTAAGAATTAAAAATTCAAAAGGTCTTTTTAAAGGTAATTTTCCTGTTAAATCCTTTAAAACTAACTTAAACTTTTCATTTTTTAATAACTTTACATCCTGAAAGTCCTTTTCTATCTTTTCTAAAAATCCAAGATAGCTTTTACTAGGAACGGCTCCTATAAATTTTAAAGGATTTGGTGCCCCTTCAAAGGAAAAATAATCAGTTAAAAGATTTACAACTCTTCCACCATTAATCTTTTTAAACTCATTATATTCTTCTTTTAAATATTTCATATTATTAAAGTTTTCACTATCTATTTGAGATAATATTCTCTCTTTTGCTATTTCATCCATTTGGATATTTGTACATCCTGGTATATTAAAAAAATTCGTTCTTATAGAAACCTTTAAACTCTCCTTGTCATAATACTTTGCGCCATTTAAAGCTATGGCAATTTGAAAGGCTTTATTGTAGTTTCCTATAAAATCTAATACCGTTAAAAACTCCTTTTCCTTATATCTTCTAAGGCCTCTTCCTAATTGTTGTATGAAAATTATAGATGATTGAGTAGGTCTTAGCATTAAAACTAAATTTATAGATGGAATATCTACTCCTTCATTAAATAAATCCACAGTAAAAATAACTTCTAGTTCATCATTATCATCTTCTAATCTCTTAATTTCAGTTTGTCTTTTATTAACTGAATCACTACCTGTTAAGGCTAAGCTTTTTATGCCTCTTTTATTAAACTCATATTCCATAAACTTAGCATGTTCAATACTTGCACAAAATCCAATAGCCTTTCTCTTATATCCATCAAAGCCATAAAAGTTCATTTTTTCTATTATAAAATCAACTCTCTCATTGATTTCAAGAAGCCTTGAAACCTTTCCTATATCATTAATATCAATGCCTGTATAGTCTACTAAGTCTATATCTGTTATTCCAAAGTAGTGAAATGGAACTACTAAATTTTTCTCTAAAGCTTCATTTAATCTAACTTCTATAGCAATATTATTATCAAAAATAGAAAATATATCTTTTCCTTCAGTTCTCTCTGGTGTTGCTGTCATTCCAAGTAAAAACTTAGGCTTAAAATAATCAATAACCTTTTTATAAGTTTCTGAAGCGCTGTGGTGAGCTTCATCTATAACTATGTAGTCAAACTCATCTTCCTTAAAATCATTGTAATAAGTTGACATACTTTGAATAGTTGCAAAAAGATAATTTTTTTCACTTTCTTTTATATTTCCTGTAAATAGTCCAAATTCTTTATCCGGCATTATTCTTTCATAATCTAAAATAGCCTTTCTTAAAATATCTTCCCTATGTACAATAAAGAGCATTTTTTTAGGATTAAATTCTCTTACAGCAAAGGCTGACATATAAGTTTTTCCAGTACCTGTTGCTGCTATAACAAGACTCTTTTCTCCACCATGGTCTCTTAATCTACGTAAATTTTCTAAAGCTTTTTCTTGCATAACATTAGGCCTTATTTTTTCATATTTTAATAAAAGTTTTTTTGTACTTTCCTCTACATTGGTCTTTTTTATTTCCTTTAAAAAGGAGTCATAATCATTTAAAAAATCATCATTAACTTCATAGCATTCATTATAAAGTTTATAATAAGCTTCCATTACATCCTTTGAAAAAGTATAATCTTTTTTACTTATTATCTTTACATTCCACTCTTCATTACTCTTTAATGCACTTTGAGTTAAATTAGATGAACCAATATATATTTTATAACTTTCCTCATATTCAAATATATAAGCCTTTGTATGGAATCCTCTTAATTTTTCATCTGTAATAAATATTCTTAAATCTATGTTTTGAAATTCCTTTAGCTTTTTTAATGCTCCTACTTGAGTAAAGTTTAAATAAGTAGAAGTTATTATAGTTCCCCTAATCCCCTTTTCCTCTAAACTCTTTAATTCATCTAAAATTAGCTGTAATCCTGAAAAGTTTATAAAAGCTACACTAAAATAAAAACTCTTGCAGGTTTTAAAAGATTCTTTTAATTCTAATAGGAAGTTTCCATCCTCACCATTTGTTATAAGTTTATGTTCTAAAAAATCTTCACTATATTCTATAACTTCTTCTTTTATATCATCTAACATTGTTAAGTCTAACTGTGTTTGTATATACATAAAAATATCCCTTTCTATCTAAATAACTTAACTAATACAATATTTACAATCACACTAATTATTATAAGTATAATAGCATATTAATAATTTAATTTCACAATAAAATCTATTTTAAGTCTATCTATATAATAAGGTTACTAAAATTTTTCCATCTATAATTAATAAGTTTAGACTTTATATGCAACCTATACCTAAAAAATATTAAATAATACATCTAAAATCTCATCACCCTCAAAAATTTCATCAGTTTCAAATATTTCTTGCAGTGTTTCTATATTTTCATCTGAATGCTCTATATCCTTAGAATAAGTATGTGCTATATCTACTAAATCTTCTTCTGTAAAGTTCCCTTTTTCCATCCATCTTACTATGGACAACTCTTTAATCATTAGTGTGCTTATTATAGCTAGTTTTATTTTTGCAGAGATATCATAATCAAAAATAGCCTTCATAAGATATCTAAATATAAAATAAACTAAAATATTTTTAAATTTATATAAGCTTTCTTTATAATAATCATTAAACTCTTTATGTATATATGTAAGTTTTTCTTTATTTTCTTTGAAATATTTTAATGACTTCTCTAAGGCTAAAGGATCATTTTCATTTATATGGTTTATATCTTTATAGACCTTAAAATATTCATATATATTATTATATCTAGTCCTATTTTTGTCTTTATAGATAGACAAACCTTTTATTATCCTATGTAAAAACTTCTTATTTTTATATTCTTCTATAACACAAGCTATTTCATCCATATCACCTAAATCTATTTTATCTTGTACTTCTTTAACAAATTTAAGTATTATAGCAATTTTAATATTTAAATCTAAACCTTCCTTTTCTAAAATATCAAAAACAACTTCCCTACAATTTAAAAAATCTAAAAGAACATCCTCATCCATATCACTTTCTAAATCGTGCTTTTCTAAATTTTCTCTTACTTTAAAACTAAAATTTTCTCCTGATTTTAATATTATTCTTGCAGCCTCAGGGCAAGATAAAGAAATTCCAACTTCTTTTAAATCTAAAAACTCTTCAGTATATCTTGGATACTCTTTACAGGTATGACATAGATAATCTTCTCCAAGATTAGAATAAATATCGCATAATTTATCTTTATTTAAAAATGAACAGTTTCCATTATTTAAAAGAAAAACATTTTCTCCATGGTCTCTAACTATCCTATTTCTTAAAACCATCCCAAAGTCACTGTTTACATTTTTATAACGATTAAATGTTTTATCATCAATAACTATTCCCCACCCTGCACAGCAGGTATCCTCACATTTTTCTGCTATACATTTAAATTCATCAAAATAACTTGGCACTCTTACTTTCATTTTTTATAAACTTCCTTTTTCATTATAATTAAAATCTTATCTTTTATTATAATGATTTATAGCTTTAAGTTTCAATAACAATATAATTAAACATTTCTTATCTTTCTTTATAAAATAAGGTTTTGTTTTAACACAATGTTTATTTTAGAAAAAGTAATAAAATATTTTAATAAGTAATTAGTGTTTCTTTACTAAATTAAACTAATTGTTGAACATCTCAATAATTATAATACTCATTTAAAACAAAGCCTAAAATAAAAGAACTAAGAAATATACACTTATACTTCTTAGTTCTTTACTATATTTTAAGCTACCATAGCTTTACTTTTTTCTTTATCTGTTCCAACTATTAAGTCAACAACTTTTTTACCATGAGGTAAACAAAATTGTATAAATGGTCCCATAGCAAGCATTGCAATTATTGTTCCAACTCCTACTGTTCCACCAATTAGATATCCAACAACTAAAAATGTTGCATCTAAAGCAATTCTTATATATTTATATTGTACTTTAGTTTTATCTTGAATTATAAATGGAACTATATCATTTGGAGCAACTCCAACATCACTTCCAGATACTAACGAAAATCCTGCTGCTATTATAAATACTCCAACTACAACTATTAACATTTTAACGAAAAAGTTATAAGATTCTATTGGAATCACTGATACAACTTTTGAAGATAAATCAATTATTGGTCCTACACCAACAACACAAATTAATGTTCCTATTTTTATACGTTTTCTTTCAATAAAAAATATTGCAGTAATTAATACAACTAATATTATCATATTAGCAACTCCTGGAGTTTTACCAATAGTATTTGCTAATCCTTGAGTAAATACTGTAAATGGATCTGAACCTATATTAGTTTTCAAAAACACTGCTACCCCAAATTGTATAACACTCATTCCTATAAAAAATAAAATTACTCTTTTAATGAAATTCATTGTTTTATTCATTAGTCTTCCCCCATATTATAATTAATTCTTCATTTAAACTATAAACCGTTTGCATTTCTTGAATGTTTATCCTTATTTTATAATATATAGTTTCTATTGTCAATGTTTTCATTCAAAAAAATTTAAAAACATTTATTTACAGTCAAAATATACTTTTATTATATTTTTTGTTAATTATTTATATAAAAATAGGTTTTAAAACTATTACTTTGGATAAAACTTAGCTTACCAATAAAAATATACATAAAATATAAAAAACTCTAAACTTAACTTAAAAATATAAAAAATAGATTAAAGCAATACTTGCTTTAATCTATTTAAAAAACTTAACTTAATTTTATTTTAGTATATGAATATATTTAAATAATCATTAACTTTACATAAATTTAAGAACATTATTTATATAAAATATATTTAAATAAATTCTTTTAAACAAAAAATCTCTTTACAAGAGTGTGAATCTGATCCTAATACCATATTAATATTTTGTTTCTCTACTAAATCTAATAAATATCCATCAATATACACTTCACCACAATCTTCTTTTCTTTTTCCTGAAACATTATAATCAAGTTCATAATTATTATCTTTAATAGCTTGTACTAAGCTTTCTAACTCTTGATTTTTAGAATAATCATAGGGAAAGGCTTTACAATACTTTCTTATTAAATTTAAATGTCCTATTCTCTTTGGTTTAAAAGAGCCTAAATCACATTCTATAGCCTTTTTAACTGTTTCATAGTATTTAGTGTATACATTATCTATGCCACCTAAAATATCTATAAGATTTTGAAACTCTTCTTTACTATAATCTATAAGGTAAT
>JAUNBX010000017.1:8322-15514 GCA_030526875.1 Clostridium perfringens
TTTCTATATCTATAACACAACCTTCTTTAAGAGCACTATGATGATTTAAACATATCAACTAATATCTTTATTCCATTTTTATAAACTTCATACCTTACCATATTTCCTACTATATGTTTATTTTAACTTCTTTGAAATTTAATTCATCTATGTAATTTCATTTAAACTATGCAACTAATTGTGTCATAAGTTTATTAGTCTAATATTATAGAAATCTATTATTCTCTTAACCTTTATTAAGTAAATTACTTATTTATTAAACAATGTTAATATTATTAATATAAATATCATTTATTATCTATTTATAAAAATAAACAAGTTGCATTAGTTAATACCTGCTGCAACTTGCTTATTTTCTTAAATTATCTTTTAAATTTAATGTAATTTCAGATAAAAATAAAATTACAACCATATTAAATAAAGTTTATTTAAGATTTTTCTTTCTTTTTCCCATAAAACCTAATGCTATTCCTCCAATTACACTCATTGTAATTATTGTTGTTAGTGTTGATATAATTATAGTTTTAGTAATACTTGTACCACTTCCCCTAGTACTTGTTGTTAAACTTAAATTTTCCATTGATGCTTCTTCTACCTCTGTTTTTGAAACAGTTCCTTCTTCAGTTAAAGTTAAGGTATCCTCTAAAAGAGAGATTCCAAATTCTATAGTAGTATTTATTGGTACTATAAGCATAGACATTGTTATTTCGTCATTTATGTTTTCTATACCAAACTTAAATGTACTAGTCCCCTTATCATCATCACTAATATTTTTCATAGAATATTCTACTTCTTTGCCATTAACCATTATTTTTATATTATCCATAGCACTAGTACCTACAAATGTTAATGTTAAATAATACTTACCATCAATGTCTTCTAATATACTTGTACTATCTAAATATTTTTTAACCATCATTTTGCCTATAGCACTATCACTTATAACTTCATTTTCTATGGTATATTTTTTAAAATACTCCGTTGCCTCTATCTCTTCTAATTCATTATCACCATTTTCCTCTTCATTACTTTCACTACTTGTTGTAGATGATTTAGAGCTTGCTTCACTAGTTGATCCACTAGAACTACTACTTGATGAATTAGGGGTTGTTACTGCTAAATTACTAGAAACCCCCAAAGACTTATTAGCCTCTGTTTTGCTTATCTGCTCTTTAGTACTTTCTAAAAGGTCTACTCCAAAAGATATGTTCATATCTGACATAGTTATATAGGCTGAAAGTGTTATACTTGAACTTTCACTAGCTACTTTAAATCTTATGTCCTTAGTATTATTAGCACTACTACTTCTAACTGTTTCATAACTTACGTTACTTCCATCAACTGAAACTTTTATATTAGTCATAACATCAAGCTGTGATAGTCCTAAAGTAACATATGTCACTCCATTTATAACTTCTATATATGATGTGCTACTTACTGCTGCCCTTGCTGCACTATAGCCAATAGCGCTACTTGATAATATTTCATTTTTAATTTTATAAATAGTTGTATTTGTATTCTCAGTAGCTGTAGGTGCTTGTACATCATTTGAAGTACTACCACTTGTTCCAGGAGTAGTTGGCTCCGACCCACTATTTGGAGTATTATTGCTTGAATCTTCCGTATTTGGGGTATTGCTATCTGGTTCCTTATTTGAATCATTATCACCAGGAGTAGTTTCTTCACCACTTGATGTATTATTTGAATTGTCATTATCTTCAGTACTATTGTCAGGCTCATTTTCAGAACCCTGTTCACCTTCTTCAACACTACCTGAATTATCAGGCATAGGTTTGATACTTTCTGTATCTAATAATACTCTAAAGGAAACATCCATAACATGGAACCCTAAATTTATTTGCGTTGAAATCTCAATATTATCTTCTAATGAATTTAAACTAAATTCTACTTCAATAGACTTATCTCCAGTTTCTTTTTCTGTATAAGATACTTCTTCTCCATTTACCTTTACTTTAATATTAGTCATTATATTCTTTTCAGTAAATTCTAAAGTAGCTTTAATTCCATCATCTGATATAATAACTTTACTCTCTTCATTAACATATTTTCTAGCTGATGATTGAGCATCAGAATCCACTCTTAAGGCACTATTAGCTACTGTATAAGTTCCATTTGCATATTTTTTATCTTCTGTTTCACTAAAACATTCTATTTCACTATTTCCCGTGGCAAAAACTTCAGCTGGCATATATCCTCCAATAAGAGATGCTGCAAGTATTAATGCTATTGTATTTTTCTTCATCTTAAATTTCCCCCTCTTTAACTGGTTTTATAGTTTTTATCTTGAATATAAAATAATAAAATTTTAAAAGTATAAGTACTACTAAAAATATTTTTACATGTAAACTATCTAACATAATAAGTGGAAAAGCCATCATAAAATCTGCAAAAGCAAGAAGCATTATTTTCTGTTTTAATGTCATAGCCTTTTCCCTAACAAAGCTCTCTAAATGCTTTTTATAAATCTTACTTTCAGTAAACCATTTGTGAAATCTTTCAGATCCTTTAGCAAAACAAAAGGATGCTAAAAGTAAAAATGGTGTTGTTGGCAAAACAGGAAGTATTACACCTATTGCCCCTAGTGCAAAAGAGATTAATCCTACAGATATGTAGATATATTTTTTAACTTTATTCATCTTTAAAATCCTCCTACCTAAAATTAATATTCTTTGTAAAATCAAACTAATTTTTAAATCTTTTTAATATTATCTCTATTTTAAACAGAGCTTTGTATTAAAATCTTTTATAAATTAAACATATGTTTAAGTAATTCCATTGGTTTATATACAATTAATCTCCAACCTGAAAACTTCATTACATCTTTGATTCTTTCTCTCATATCCTTTTTATAACAATGAATAGTACATCTTGAACATGTTGATTTATTTTCTCCAAATTTGCAGTAATTTAATCTTTTATGAGCGTATTCTTTTAATTCACTACATTCTGTACATAATTCTCCCTTTTTACTTTTGTGCTTTCCCTTACAATAAATCTCAATCATAAGAGCTACTATATTTTTTTCCTTTTCGATTTTATTCATCTTCTCCTCCTTTCTAGATTTTGATTATCATTCTCAATATAAATGCATACTTAAATACTTAAAAATTAATATATATTATTTAAGTAATATTAAATATATATCCAAATACATCTTGACCTCTTAATCTTTTTTCTTATTCCCCAATATAAAATTGCGTAAAATTTCTAATATTCTTCATTATAAATTATAGAAACTTAGCAATTTTATAAAGGGTAATCTTTATATATCTAGAGTTAACACTTATTTAAGGTACAACACTTCTTGATAATACTAATTTATTACAATGTATATTAAGTTTAATATTTACCAAGTTATAGATTAAACACTTACAAGGTTTCCCTCTTCTAATTTATAAGTTTTATCACAAACTGTTGTTGTTGATTTTCTATGAGATATTAAAACTATTGTTTTGTCTTTGCAGTTTTCTTTTATAGATTTTAATATTTCCCCTTCATTTAAGGTATCTAAATTACTTGTTGGCTCATCTAAAATTAATAGATCACTATCCCTTAAAAATGCTCTAGCAAGTCCAACTCTTTGTCTCTCTCCTGCTGATAAATTTCCACCAAGTTCTGAAACCTTAGTATCATAACCATTAGGTAGAGTTTCTATAAACTTATGAATAGAAGCTTTTTTAGCAGCCTCAATAATTTCTCCTTTAGTAGCATTTTTATTTCCAAGTTTTATATTCTCTAATATAGATTCATTAAAAAGGTAAGTTTCTTGACTAACTAAAGTCTGAGATGCTCTTAAAGAGCTTGTATTAATATTTTTAATACTCTTATTGCTGATTTTTATATCACCATTATTTACATCCCAAAATCTCATAAGAAGTTTAACAAAGGTACTCTTTCCTATTCCACTTTCCCCTATTAAGGCTATTTTATCTCCCTTTTTTATTTCTATAGAAGCTTTATTAAATACTCTTCTTTCTCTACTTTCATAGGCAAACTCTACATCTTTATAAGTAATAGAATCACATGCTACCTCTTCTCCACTAAAAACTTCTATAACTTGTGGCTCTTCATCCATTAGGTCAAAAAGTCTTTCAGCTGATGCAAATGTCTGAAGTAGTGTATTTGATAAATTACTAAGTGCAACTACTGGCCCAAAAGATGATGCAATAATTACTATAGCTAAAATCATAGATGTAAATGTTACATTATTTATTGAATATTGATAAAATGAAACCCCTACAAATGTAAGTATAGCTATAATAATAGTTAAATCTGTAATAGATCTAATTACACCTTCATGTTTTTTTATTTTATCTAAACTTTCATTCATTCTTTTAGAAGAATTATTAATCTCCTTTAATCTTTCTTCACCATTTTTAAATTGTAAAACCTCTTTTAATCCTCTTAGAGAATCTAAGACGTAGTTATTACAATCCCCAACAACTTGTCTATATTTAACTCCTGCATCTTTTCCTAAAGTAGATGAAAAATAAGGAATGCAAAATCCTACTATTAAAAAGAATCCTAAAGCTAAAACACCAAACCATGGATTTATAGTATATAAAACTATGGAAATTATACTATTTGTAATTATAGCTATTGCAATTGGTGCTATTGTATGTGCGTAAAACACTTCTAAAAGTTCAATATCAGATGTTATAATTGATATAAGTTTTCCCTTTTCTTTTCCTTCAAGCTTTGCTGGAGCTAGTTTTCTAAGCTTTAAAAATATTTTATCTCTTAGGATATAAAGAATTTTAAATGCTATATAATGTCCTGAAAGCTGTTCACCATATCTTAAAAAACCTCTTAAAACTGCACAAATTATCATAATTAATATTGCACCTTTAAAAGTTATAAATGTTACATTTCCTAAAACTGTACCAAGGGCTACAGCTCCAAAACTTGCTATGGATATTGCAGCTAAATATCCTAAGACCCCCATAGTTATAGTTATAAGCATAATTGCAACTAAAGGTTTAAGCTCTAATATCAATCTTTTCATAATTTGAAATCCTGATCTTCTCTTCATCTTTAGCATACCTCCCTTATACTTTCTAACTCTTCTTGTTTATTTACCATATCAAAATAATGCCCTTTATTTTCTATAAGACTTTCATGATTTCCTTCTTCAACTAGCTTTCCTTTATTAATTACATATATATTCTTAGCACTTTTTACATTAGCTAGTCTATGAGATATTACAAGAATTGTTTTCCTCCTTGAAAGGTCATAAATAGCCTTCCATATATCTTCTTCACTTTCTACATCTATATTTGAAGTTGCTTCATCAAATATAATCATTTCTCTATCAGATAAAATAGCTCTAGCTAAAGCAAGTCTTTGCTTTTGACCACCTGATAAGTTACTTCCACTTTGCCCCACATCTGTTAATAAACCATCTTTTAAGGAAGTTACAAAATCATATAATCTAGCTGTTTTTAATGCATTTACTATATCTTCTTCCGAGGCATTTTTATTAGCTACCCTTAGATTGTCTAAAATACTTCCATTAAATATATAACTATTAGTTGAAACTATTGCTATACTCTCATATATCTTATCCATTGATATTTTTTCTAAATCTACATTATTTAATAATATTTCACCACTGTTTATCTTATAATCATTTAATATTAATGATGCTATAGTACTTTTTCCTGAACCACTTTCACCAACAATGGCAGTTAAGCCTTTATTATTTATATTTAAGCTTATATTATCTATTACCTGTCTTTCTCCATCATAGCTAAATGAAACATTTTTAAGTTTAATATCTATATTTTTATTATCTATAACTAAACTATTATTAATATCTTTTTGTCTTTCTTTAGCGTCTAACACTTTAAAAATTCTATCACTAGCTGCCATACCATTCATTGCTATATGAAAATATGATCCTAAAAGTCTAAGTGGTATAAAGAACTCTGATGATAAAAGAATTATTATAAGCAAGCTTCCTGGCATTATCTCTCCATTACTAAACTGAAATAATGCAACTATCGTCCCCACTGCTGATCCTCCAAAAGCAACTAGATCCATTATAGTTATAGAATTAAGCTGCATACTTAACACTTTCATTGTAATTTTTCTAAAGCCTTCAGCTTCTTCATTCATCTTTTTATGTCTATCCTCATCAGCATTAAACACCTTTAAAGTTGTTAACCCTTGAAGATTTTCTAAGAATGTTCCCCCAAGATTTGAATAAGATTTCCAGTAATCCTTCAAAATTTTCTTTGCTATTTTCATAATTGCTATGATAGACATTGGAATCATAGGAACACAAAGAATAAAAACTAATGCTGCCTTTATTGATATAAAACTCATAAATATAAATAAAGTTATTGGAACTAAAAGAGCATAAAAAAACTGAGGTAAATATTTTCCAAAATAAACCTCTAATTGTTCAATTCCTTCAACAGCTAACTGAACTACTCCTGATGTGCTTTCATAAGATGTGTAAGAATTTCCAAGACTTAAAAGCTTTTTATATAAGCTATCCCTTAAAATTACTCTAGCATTAGATGATGCTGAATTTGAAAACTTTGTATACAAATTATTGCAAATATATCTAATTGCAATTAAAGCAGTTATTATAATAAGTCCATTAAACAACGAAATATTCTTAGTTACATTGAAATTTTTAAAACTATCTATAATATTTTCATTAGCTAGATTTAAAGTATTTCCTAAATACACATTATTAATAAAGCTACCTATTAAAAATATGATACCTATATTACATAAAACAGAAATCCAATTAACTAAAACAGTAAGCCCTATGTACTTTTTTGAGTCTTTACAAAGGTTAATTAACCTTTTGTTTATCATCATAACTTATTCCCCCTTAAATTATTTATTGATAATAATTATCATTATTATTTTTTACTATACAAATATAACCTAATTAATAATAATTTTCAAGTAATTTTTGAAATTAAATATATTAATAAATTTATACATGTATAAAGGTTGTCTTAAAATAATTTTTATCTTAAAACAACCTCTCACATATACTTAAATGTTTATTATGTTAGAGTCTAATAATTTATCTAAATAAAAGATGATATATATTCCTATAAATTGACCTTTTAAATATAATTACTTACTTTCATTCATTATCATATTAACCGTTAAATCACAAACCTTATCAAGTTCTTCTCCTCTATAT
>JAUNBX010000017.1:15614-45663 GCA_030526875.1 Clostridium perfringens
CATTATCATATTAACCGTTAAATCACAAACCTTATCAAGTTCTTCTCCTCTATATAATCTAAAGTTTTTACATACTCTATTATAGCTTTTAAATCTTCTATCTCTGTTTTTATTGAAGCATCAGTTAATTTACCATCACTATCTCCATATCCTGAAAAAGAAAACTTAATACTAGCTATATTTTGCTCAGCAAGTTTATTAGATAATACTGTAAACATCCCACCTGATTCTAAGTTACCTAAAAAACCATGAGATAAAATTACAATTGGCATTTTCCCTTCAACTTCTGGCCTTCTTAGTATCCCTCTTAATGTAAGGTTGTCTCTTCCTGTACACTCAACAGGAATTCCTAGTTCACTTTCCTCTTCCATAATCGCTTTTTGCTCTTCTGAAAAATCATCTTTAGGAACTGAACTTACAAGCGAATTCTCTTCATTTAACTTTTTATCTGTCGCCACATCTATCACTTCTCCTATTACATTTCCTGCATCAGCTGTATTTTCAGTTCCACACCCTGCTATAGTTGAAATAATTATACTTGCTGATAATACTGATATTATTCTTTTTATATCATTTTTTCTCATAATTTTGTCTCCATCCTACATTTTATATAAATTATATATCAAGCGCTGCATGATATCCTTGGTATACTGCTGTTGTTATCGTAGATGCTTGTACACAATCTCCAATTTGAGCAACATATGGTGCACAATCAATTAATTCATTTACAACATCTCTTCTTGGTTTTTGTCCAAGTGCACATATTACTGAAGTACCTTGAATCATAATTTCATTTCCATTTTTATCTTCACAAACAACACCCTCTGCTGTTACACGTAAAGCCTTATGGTTAGTATGAACGTTGATTTTTTGTTTTTGAATTTCTTGTAATAATATTGGACGATGTCTAATGTTAGCATCTGGAGCAAGATCTGATCTCATTTCTACCAAATGTACATTTTTACCCTCTTGTGCAAGATGAATTGCTGCTTCTGATCCTGCTAATCCACCACCAATAACTATAACCTCATTAAAAACTTTCTCTGACTCTAAATAATAATTATTAGCAACAATTACATTATCACTATCTAATCCTGGAATTTGTGGTACTATTGGCTCTGAACCTACTGCAATAATTAATGCATCTACATTTTCATTTTCAACATAATCCTTTGTTACTTTTGTATTTAATCTTATTTCAACACCTAAATCTTTGGCTATTTTAGCAAAAGTATTACCTAACTCATACATTTCATATTTAAATGGAAGTGCTTGTTCACCTTTTAATATTCCACCTAATTCATTAGTCATTTCACAAAGTATTACTTTATGCCCACGTTTTGCAGCAGTAATTGCAGCTTGTAATCCACCTGGACCTCCACCTGCTACTAAAACTTTCTTAGGTTTTAATACTGGTATAACCTGTGTTCCATCTAATTCATGTCCAATTAAAGGATTAACAGTACAACGTCTTGTAGATGTAGCAGCACGCTCTGCCATACAAGTAAAACATCTTAAACATTTCACTATATCTTTATCCTTATTACTCATAACTTTTCTTGGTAACTCATGGTCTGCTAATAATGCACGGGCCATTTCAACAACATCCGCTTTACCACTAGCAATTATCCTTCCATCATTTCTGGATCATTTAATCCACCTAATGTCGCTACTGGAACGCTTACATGTTTCTTAATTTCTGCTGCAAGATAAACATTGCATCCATGGTCTAAAAACATTGAAGGATGTGTAACACCAAATCCTCTTTGATAAGTTCCTGCTGATACGTGTAGTAAATCTATTTTTGATTCAAGCTCTTTTGCTATTTCAATGCCATCTGCTAATGTATAACCACCATCAAATAATTCTGAACCGCTCATTCTAAATTCAATTGGGAATCCTACTCCAACAGCTTTACGAACACTATCTAAAACCTCTTTAGCAAAACGTACTCTATTTTCTAAACTTCCACCATATTTATCATTTTTTGTTTAAATATGGATACAAAAGTTAATGATAAACCTATCATTGCAATTATAATTGCTATAACAAATGTCCTTTGATAACTTCCATCTGCCGCATACACATTCTTTAATACCGCTGGCCCAACATAGCCCGCAAATGCAAATCCAATGAACATAATTCCATAATTCACGCTATTATTCTTCACACCGAATTGATCTACAGTAAATCCTGGGAAAACACCCATAAATGAACCAAAGCATACTCCAATAATTGAAATTCCAATATAAAATAAAACTATATCTCCCTCACCTAAGAATGACAGACATAACAATCCAATAATTGAAATAACAAACGCTACTACTAAAGTATTTATTCTACCTATTTTAGGGGTGTATTTAATGAGAACTCTTAAATATGCAATTTTAGGATTGTTAAATAGACAACCTATGACTGGTTATGATCTAGGAAAAGAATTTAATTTTCAATTAGCTCAATTTTGGAATGCTAAATATAGTCAAATCTACCCTGAATTAAAGAAATTAGTTAGTGAAGATCTTATAGTTTATAATATTGAAATTAGTGGAGATGTATTAGAAAAAAAACTTTATAGTATCACTGAAAAAGGCAGAAAGGAATTTTTAGATTGGTTAGATAAGTATCATCCAATGGAAGCAACTCCCAAAAACATTTTTCGCCTTAGAATGTATTACTCTAATAATCTAGATATAAATACTAGAATTAATTTATTAGAACATCAGCTAGAACAACATAAAGAACGAATTAGTTTCTTATATAGTCAAATGGAACGTTATGATGATATTCCCCCTCTAGATAGCAATGCTTTTGGTGATTATCTTGTTTTAGAAGGTTCTATTATAAGAGAACAAGGAACAATTAAGTGGTTAGAAAATTGCATTAATTATTGTAAAAAGTAATCTTAGTATTATTTATATAAAATTAAATTATGGTTTAATAGTCATAGTATTTATTTAAAAGAAAATATATAACGTGATTTTATAGAATGAACTATATTTATATTTCCATACTATACGATACACGTTATCATTTCACTTAATATGGCTTAATCAGCTAATTTTTGAGGAGACGTTTGTATTGCTTTTATTCTAACTTGTGGTGGAATAGACTTTGTCATAGCTTCATCTAAAATACAAAAAACTACATCTCCCCTTTTAATTGCAAAATTATCTAAATTTACTTTTTCAAGTTTAAGCTCATCTTCATTACAAGAATAAACACTTGGCATCACAATAGTATCCTCAGTAATAATTCCTATAATTTCATCTTTATAAACTTCACATCCCTTTATATATCCTTTAATTTTTATTCTTAAAGCCTCTTTATTTTCAGTCTCTTCAACAGTTATCACCCTCCCCATAAAAATTGCTGGAGTAGTATTGCTTTCACTTGCTAAAACCCTAACACCAAAAATTAAAGTAAATAAAAGAGTTAAAACTATTATTCTTTTTTGCTTCATAATTTTCACTTCCCTTTCATATTTCTAATGTTAGTTTTGTATAACAAATAATTTTTTATACTTCTCTATCAAATTTCACTATTTGTACTACACTTACATCTTAAAATATTTTTACCCATACATTTACTACTTATAATAAAAGGATACCTTTTGGATATTTAGAAGGTATCCTTTTATTAATCACTAATAATTAAGATACTATAACTTTTTATTTTTATACTATGGATAATCCACCGTCTACAACTATATATTGCCCTGTAACATAACTTGAGGCATCAGATGAAAAATAAAGGATCGTTCCATTTAATTCTCCTTTCTTAGCTGGTCTTGACGCTGGGCATTGAATATTATATTTATCTAAAAATTCTTTAGACTTAAAAAGTGTATTTTCAGTCATCTCTGATTCAAATAATCCAGGACAAACTGCATTTACTGTTATTCCAAATTGCATATAAGATGCAGCCATCCCCTTTGTTAAACCTAAAACTGCTGCTTTAGATGCATTATATGAATGCCTTATAAAGATATCTGACTTATCCGCAACCAATGCATTAATTGAACTAATATTAACTATCTTTCCATAGCTGTTTTTCTTCATAATAGGAATGGTATACTTGCTCATTAGGTATATCCCCTTTACATTAGTATCCATGCTTTTATTCCAATCTTCTTCACTAAGAGTATCAACACCACCTTTAACTGCAATCCCCGCATTGTTTAATAAAATATCAATTTTACCAAACTTACTTACTACAGTTTCAACTGCTGATTTCACTTCCTCTTCATTACTTACATCACATTTAATTGCTAATGCCTCTACTCCAAAACCTCGAATTTCTTTAGCTAAAGCTTCTATCTTCTCAACTCTCCTAGCTAAAAGTGCAACATTTGCTCCTACCTTTCCATATGCAATTGCTGCATCTTTGCCTAATCCTCCAGAAGCTCCCGTAATAATAACTATTTTTCCTTTTAAACTAAACGTATTAACACTTCCCTTTCTGTTAAAATTCATTATTATATTTCCTAATAATATGTATATAATACCCAATCTAATCAAAAATACATTTAATCGTAAAATTATTTCAATGAATATTGCTATATCCTTTTGTAAATGTTATCATTATAAAGAGGAAATTATTTACTAAATTAAATAATAATATAAATTTAGTGGGCTTATTTCTACAAATTATAAATAATAATACAATTTTAATTTTAAACCCAATATTTATCTTAATAAAATTCTGTAAATGAAAGGAAGATTATATTAATGTTTAATGAAGCTAATTTAGATTGGTTATCCAACCCAGAAATTTTTAAGATTAATAGAATAGATCCACATTCTGATCATTTATTCTATGAGAAAAAAGAGCACTTATCTTTAGGCTATAACATGCCCCTTAGACAAAGTTTAAATGGTAAATGGAAGTTTGCCTATGCACCTAATCCTGATAAAAGAATAAAAGATTTTTACAAAGAAGATTTTACTTGTAACAATTTTGATTATATAAATGTTCCAGGCCATATTCAACTACAAGGCTATGATAAATGTCAATATATTAATACTCTTTACCCTTGGGATGGACAAGATGAACTTAGACCTCCTAATATTTCAAAAACTTATAATCCTGTAGGAAGTTATGTTAAATACTTTACTTTAAATAAGGAACTAGAAAACAAAAGAACTTTTTTATCTTTTCAAGGGGTTGAAACTGCCTTTTATGTTTGGCTTAATGGAAAGTTTATAGGTTATAGTGAAGATTCTTTTACTCCATCTGAATTTGAACTAACTAAACATTTAAAAAATGGTGAAAACAAATTAGCTGTTGAAGTTTATAAAAGAAGTAGTGCTAGTTGGATAGAAGATCAAGATTTTTGGAGGTTCTCAGGAATTTTTAGAGATGTCTATTTATATGCAGTGCCAAAGTACCATATAGAAGATTTATTTGTTAAGGCTACTTTAGATGAAAGTTATACAAAAGGAGAACTTAACATAAATTTAAAGTTAAACACACCTAAAGAATGTTTAGTAAATGTGTATTTAAAGGATAAAGATAATAAACTAATATATACCTTTGATTCTGTAAGTGTTAAAGACCATGTGAACCTTCACTCTACTATAGATAATATTAAAACATGGAACAGTGAAGACCCTTATCTTTACACTTTATATATTGAACTTTCAGATGACACAGGTAATCTACTAGAAATAGTACCTCAAAAAATTGGATTTAGAAAATTTGAGCTAATAGATAAAATCATGTGCCTAAATGGAAAAAGAATTCTATTTAAAGGTATAAATAGACATGAATTTAACTGTAAAACTGGACGTGCTATAACTAAAGAAGATATGCTGTGGGATATTAAGTTCTTTAAGCAAAACAATATAAATGCTGTAAGGACCTCTCATTATCCAAATCAATCTATGTGGTATGATCTTTGTGATGAATATGGTATTTACTTAATTGATGAAGCTAACCTAGAAAGTCATGGTTCTTGGCAAAAGCTAGGCAAGTGTGAACCAAGTTGGAATGTCCCAGGCTCAATACCTCAGTGGAAAGAGTGCATCATAGATAGAGCTTCTTCTATGCTTCAAAGGGATAAAAATCATCCATCCATACTTATTTGGTCTTGTGGAAATGAATCCTACACTGGAACAAATATTTTAGAGATGACAAAATACTTCCATGAAAATGATGACACACGCTTAGTTCATTATGAAGGAGTTTTTTGGAACAGAGAATTTGATGAAATAAGCGATATGGAAAGCAGAATGTATGCTAAACCTTTAGATATAGAAGAATATCTAAATAATAACCCTAAAAAACCTTATATAAGTTGTGAATATATGCATGCTATGGGAAACTCTTGCGGTGGCATGAATCTATATAGTGCTTTAGAAGATAAATATCCAATGTATCAAGGCGGTTTTATTTGGGATTATATTGATCAAGCCCTTGAAGTAATAACTGAAAATGGCGAAAAAACTTTTGCTTATGGTGGAGACTTTGATGATAGAGCTACTGATTATGGTTTTTGCACTGATGGAATTGTTTATTCAGATAGAAGTATATCTCCAAAGGTTCAAGAAGTTAAATATTTATATTCAAATGTTAAACTTATTCCAAATAATGAAGGTGTTCTTATAAAAAATAATAACTTATTTATAGATACATCTAATTATGATTTTGTATGCTCTATTGAACATGAAGGAAAAAAATTATTTGAAACTTCTATAAAGGCAAATGTTAGTGCTGGTGGTGAAGATTATTTTGAAATTCAATATCCTAAAATAACAACTAATGGTGAGTACGTTTATACAGTTTCTATGAGATTATCTAAAGATACATTATGGGGTGCTAAGGGTCATGAACTTACCTTTGGACAATTTGTTCATACTGTTTCAGAATTTCATCATGAAGAAGAAATTACTAATAGTAACTTTAAAATAATTCATGGAGATGGTCATTTTGGAGTTACTGGTGATGGATTTAAAATGCTATTTTCTATTCCTGAAGGTGGACTTGTATCCCTTTGCTATGATGAGAAAGAATATATAACAAGAGCTCCTAAGACATCTTACTTTAGGGCATCTACAGATAATGATAGAGGAAACTCCCATAACTTTAGATGTGCCACTTGGCAAATTGCAGGAATGAATCAAAAATTAGTTGATTTTACCTTTAAAGAAGAAAGTGATAAATTAATACTAACTTATGAATTCATCCTACCAACTAGCATAATGACTAAAAACTTTGTTAAATACACCATAACATCTAATGGAAATATTGATGTTAATATTCATTATGTAGGAGTTTCAGGACTTCCTGAAATGCCTCTTTTAGGAATGGACTTTAAGTTAAAGAAAGAATTAAATAGATTTAAGTATTATGGTTTTGGTCCTGATGAAAATTATATAGATAGAAACCTTGGTGCTAGACTTTCAGTATTTGAAAATACAGCAAAAAGTAATTTATCTAGATATCTAGTGCCACAAGAATGTGGAAATAGAACTAATGCTAGATGGGTAAAGGTAACTGATATTAATGATAATGGCTTATGTTTTAAATATAAAAGCGTTCCTTTTGAGTTTAGTGTCTTACCTTATAGTGCTTATGAACTTGAAAATGCACTTCATGTTGAAGAACTTCCAAATATAAATTATACTTGGGTTCGTATAATTGCAAAACAAATGGGCGTAGGTGGCGATGATAGCTGGGGAGCGCCAGTTCATGATGAATATTTAATACCATCAGATAAAGATATAGATTTTACTTTTTCAATATCAAAAGCGTAACTTATATTATTTATTGAAAATAGGCACTGAAAAACTTACATTTTTCAGTGCCATTTCCTATTTATAAAATCTTCTTAGGCTAAACACATATTAAGTACTTGCCCCTTTATAGCTTTAAATTTAATAACAGTTTTCTAAAATTGTTAATACTTCTTCAGATGTAAGTTTCTTATATCCTCCACCTAATACAGTAGAATTTGCAATAAGTGGTAACATTTCTTTTGTTGCTCCAAGTTCCTTAAGAGAAGTAACCATACCACATTCTTTAATAAATGACTCTAAACATGAAAGTCCTTCTTTAGCAATTTCATCTTTAGTCTTTCCTTCTTCAGATACGTTCCATACTTCTTTTGCAAATCTAACAAACTTATCTAATCCATAAGAATAAATATAACGATAGTAAGGAATAGAAACTGCTGCAAGTCCCATACCATGAGCACAATCTGTATATGCTCCTACTTGATGTTCAATCATATGCACTTCCCAGTCTTGAGTTTTTGAAAGTCCTGCCATTGTATTAAGTGCTAAAGTTGCACTCCACATAATATTACTTCTTGCTTCATAATCTTTTGGATTTTTAATTGCAACTCTTGCATTATCAATTACACAGCGAAGAAGTCCTTCAATTACATAATCTGTTGTATTATTATCGTTTCCTGAGAAATATTGTTCCATTAAATGAGACATTATATCAAAAATACCACTAACCATTTGATATTCTGGAACTGAGAACGTATATTCTGGGTTTAGAATTGAAAACTTAGGATATACTTCTGGTGAATAAACTCTTCCCATTTTAAGTTTTAGCTCTTCATTTGTTACAACAGAACCACCATTCATTTCTGAACCAGTACCAACCATTGTTAAAACTGACCCTACTGGTACGATTTCATTACTAATTGGCTCAAAATTTAACCAATATCTTGTGAAAGCATCACCCTCACAGTAGGCAGAAACTGAAATTGCTTTAGCACAATCTATTACAGAACCTCCACCAACTGCTAGTATAAGATTTACTTTATTGTCACGAACAAGTTGTCCTCCCTCTAATACTTTACTATAAGTTGGATTTGACATAACTCCTGATAGCTCTACAACCTTTTTTCCACTTTCATTTAAAATCTTAACTAATTCATCATATAATCCAATTTTTTTAATAGAATTTTTTCCATAAATTAAAAGAACAGTCTCTCCATAGTTTTGAAGTTCTCCTTTTAATTGTCCTAAGGAATCCTTTCCAAAATGTATTCTTGTTGGGTTATAATAAGTAAAATCTAATAACATAATCATTCTCCTTTAAATCTTAATAAATTTCTTATATCATCTTAAAAATAGAAATTTAGCCTACAAAGTAAATAAACTATAATGTGACTTAGAACTACCTACAAGTTAAGTATATTTTATAATACAAAACTTAATTATTTATCTGACAATGCTTTACCACCAACACCAATGTTATCAGTATTATTCTCTTTTAGTAAAACAATGAAAGCCTCCTCAGGTATATTCATTATTTTTGATGCACTAGCAGTGAATTCCTTTATTAACTCTCTTTTTTGATTTTTATTTAAGCTACCTGCTTCTAATGTTATTACTGGCATTTTCCTTCCCCTCTCTCATATTTATATACTTATTTTTTACAAAGTCTGTGTCTGATATTCTTTTCATCAGCATATAGCTTCTTTTTTAAAGGAAATCTATATACTTTTGTTTAGAGTATATACCTTAGAGTTAACTCTATGTCAATATCTTTATATTATATTTTTTATTTTCTATGATATATTGTCATTTAGATTATATAAATCTTTTCCTTAGCTTCTATCTAGCCTTTCATAAGCAACTATACTTTTAAGCCACTTTATTTAATCCATCAATAAAGTATTTTTGCTATAGCAAAGTGGATACTTCCACTTACATACACTATTATATAAAGGAATACACTTGCTTTGTTAAGGGAAATTCTTTACCACCATAAATATTATTTTGAATTTTTATATCTTTGGTACCAAATAAGGTATGTTTTCCTGTTTCTAATCTGTTATCTATCTTTCTCTAAAGAAAACTATGAGTTTATTAGTATTATATATTCTAGAGTTACCTTTATATGAATTTTTTATAAAAAATCTATTTAAATATAAATATATTCTTTATCTTAATAAAAAAACAAGCTATCATTATTGATAACTTGTTTTTACTACACTATGAATTACCTACTATATTATATTTATCCATTAACTTATAGAAAAAGTTTATTGTAGGGCCTAATAAAAGTGCCATAAGTATTGTTCCAACTCCTATTGGACCTCCCAATACAAACGCTATTACCATACAAGTAACATCTATAAATATCTTAATCTTACCCATACTTATTTTAGTTGCTCCATCTATTGCCACTAATAAATCATCTAAAGGACTTGGTGGCAATTTGCTTATTACATATGCTGCAATTCCTACTCCCATTAAAATTAATGCAGCTACAAAAACTACTATTTGCATTATTAATGAATCAACATTAATATTTCCAACTATAGCTACCCAAAAATCAATTAATAATCCCATTATAAGTCCTGTTATAAATGTGGAAATTCTAGGTCTTTTACGTCTTACAATTGAAGATATAATTATTAACACTATGGAACTTACACTTATTGCCATTGACACACTTAAATTTAATTTACCTGCTACTGCAAAGTTTATGGAATCATAAGCACTTGCTCCTAAATTAGACTGTACAGCTAATGCCACACCTAATGCTAGTGCAGCCAGTCCTAGTAAAAAGGCTACATATCTTTTATAATTTGCTTTCATTATTGTCCCCCATATCCTTAGTTTATTTTTAAATCTATTATTTATAAATACATTATCTAATTAGCGCTATCATTTCAAATTTAACAATAATAAGTTATTATATTAAATAATATCCTTTTTAAAGAATTTATAATATTTTTTTCTATATTTACATTATATCATTAAATTTATTTTATTGAAGTATCTTTTTATAAATTAATATTTTATTCATATTTAAAGATAATATTGTACTTTTAAGTTTTAAAATAAAGAATATATCTAATTTATTCACATTAAAACTTCATCTTTAAATTAAAATTTAATCCCATTATCTAAGATTACTAAATAACTTTATATATAAAATTGTTTAAATAAATTAATATTTACAGGCTAATAAATATACACTTATTAATGAATAATTTAATTTAAAATAGGCCTCTACAACATTATATTTTTTTCTATTATTTTTTCCATTTTTATGTAAGATAATATTGATATAAAACTTTAAAAATATAAGAATTTAGGTCGAAAAATAACGCCATTGTAAGAATATTGCCTAGAATCTTAAAATTTTAAAACTTCAATATGTTGTATATCTAAAAAAATAATAGTACAATATCCTGTGTCTTAAAAAAATATTAGTTTAAATTTAAATGTTATTTTATTTTAGATATCTAAAATTCAAATAAATATAAAGTCTAGGAGTGGTTTTGTGGAAGTTATTAAAAGGGACGGAAGTACAGTAGAATTTAATAAGGGAAAAATAAAAGAAGCTATATCAAAAGCTATGAAAAATGGTAGTGGAATTTATGTGCCAAACGTAGCAGAACTTATAGCAAATGATGCGGAGAAACATTTTAGTAACCAACAGGAAATCTGCACTATTTATAATATTGAAAGCTATGTATATGATAAACTTGTACATTATGGACAAGTAGAAACTGCTAGAGCTTATGAAGGCTACAGAGCTGTTCAAGAATTCAAAAGAAATACTAATACTACTGATGAGAGTATATTAAATTTATTAAGTAGACAAAATGAAGATGTAATGAATGAAAACTCTAATAAAAACCCAGTAGTTTCAGCAACTCAAAGAGATTTAATTGCAGGGGAGGTATCTAAGGATATTTCAAGAAGAAAATTAATTCCTGCTTATATAGTTCAAGCCCATGATGAAGGTGCTATTCACTGGCATGATATGGACTATAGTTTATCCCCTATGTTTAACTGTTGTTTAGTTAACTTAGAAGATATGTTTTTAAACGGAACTGTTATTAATGAAAAGCTAGTAGAAGAACCAAAATCTTTTGGCACTGCATGTACTGTAGCAACTCAAATTATAGCTCAAGTTTCATCTAATCAATATGGCGGACAAAGTATTACTGTTAAGCACTTAGCTAAATACCTTAAAGTTACAGAAGAAAAAGCTTTTGATCACTATTTAGATTTATTAGGTGATGAAGAATTAGCTAATAAATTATCTTTAGATGCTAAAATGAAGGAACTTAAAGATGGTATACAAACTATAAGATATCAATTATCAACTTTACAAACAACAAATGGTCAAGCTCCATTTTCCACAATTTACCTTGAAATTGAAGAAGGTCATCCTTATGAAGAAGAAATGGCCTTAATTTGTGAAGAAATGATAAAACAAAGATTAGAAGGAATGAAAAATTATAGAGGTCAAGAAATCGGTGAAGCATTCCCTAAACTTGTATATCTTTTAGATAGTCATAACTGTCTTGAAGGCGGAAAATATGATTTTATAACTAAACTTGCTGCAAAGTGTACAGTTAAAAGATTAGTTCCTGATTATCAAAGTGCCAAAATAATGAGAGAAAATTATGAAGGAAATGCCTTCCCACCAATGGGTTGCAGGAGCCATCTTTCACCATGGAAGGATAATAACAACAATTATAAATGGTATGGTAGATTTAACCAAGGTGTAGTGAGTTTAAATTTACCCCAAATTGGAATACTAGCCAAAGGAGATATGGATTTATTCTGGAAGATATTTGATGAAAGATTACAACTATGTAAGGAAGCACTTCTTACTAGACACAATATGCTTCTTGGAATAACTTCTGATGCAAGTCCTATACATTGGCAGTATGGTGCAATAGCTCGACTTGAAAAAGGTCAAAAAATAGATGAGCTTCTTAAAAATGGCTACTCTACTCTATCTCTTGGATATGTTGGAATATGTGAGTTAACTTATGCAATGCTTGGAGTTAGTCATACAACAGAACAAGGAGAAAAATTTGCTATAGAAGTAATGAAACACATGACAGATAAATGTAACGAGTGGAAAGATGAAACAGGCCTTGGATTTAGCCTTTATGGAACTCCTGCTGAAAGCTTAATATATAGATTCTGCAAAGTAGATACAGCAAGATTTGGTAAGATAAAAAATGTAACTGATAGATTATACTATACAAATTCTTACCATGTACATGTATGTGAAGAAATTGATGCATTTACAAAATTAAAATTTGAATCTCAGTTCCATGGTATATCTCTTGGTGGATGTATTTCATATATAGAAGTACCAGATATGAGTAAAAATGTTGAAGCTGTTGAAAGCATAATAAACTTCATATATCATAATGTACAATATGCTGAAATCAATACAAAACCAGATATATGCTATAAATGTGGATACACTGGTGAAATTCAATTAGATAAGGAAGACTTAACTTGGCATTGTCCATCTTGTGGAAATACTGACCAAGATGAAATGCAAGTTATGAGAAGAACTTGTGGGTTAACAATATAGGCTCACGTTAAATTGCTTAAACTGCTGGAACACCCTTAGAGCTGTATAAACTACAACATAATTGGAAACAATAGGTGTGAATGTTTGAAAATTATACAGATTGGGCAATCAGCATCCAAGCTCCTTTAAAATGGAGAAGGTTCAGAGACTATAATAGCAACACATATAATGTGAAGGTATAGTCCACTCCCTATTTAAATATCAGGAAACTGAGGGTATGGAAGGATATAGGAACAAACTTCTGGAATAAAGGAAGAACAGCTGAAATAGGTGATAGAGTATTACACCTTTAATATAAAAATAAAAAGGCTTACTAATTTAAGCCTTTTTATTATGATTAATACTATCTAATAAATGTAGGGGGAACAACTGAAATGAATTACGCACAAATTAGAAAACTAGATGTTACTAATGGACCTGATATTAGAACAACTCTTTTTGTAAGTGGTTGTACTCATAACTGTGAAGGGTGTTTTAATAAAGACCAGCAAGACTTTAACTATGGCAATGAATTCACTAAAGAAAAAGAAGATGAATTCATTTCATATACATTAAACCCACATGTTAAAGGTGTTAATATATTAGGTGGAGAGCCTATGCAGCAAATTAAAGATGATACACTTTTAAATCTATTAAGAAGAATAAGAAAAGAAACTGCTAAACCTATATGGCTTTGGTCTGGATATGCTTTTGAAGAAATCATAAGTAATCCTAAAAGATTAGAGCTGTTAAAAGAAATTGATGTTTTAATAGATGGTAAGTTCCAAATTGCTAACAGAAATATAATGTTAAAATATAGGGGCTCCTCTAATCAAAGGATTATAGATGTATCTAAATCCTTAAAAGAGAATAAGGTAATTGAACTGTAATATGCCTTTTTATAAATTATAAAATAGAAACTAGCTGTAATTTAAAATGCAAAATAAACTACAGCTAGTTTCTTTATATTTAAGTAAGTATTGTTTATAAATCCATTATATATTGAAATATATATCTAATTGACAACACTAATTCATTAAACTATATAAAGTTAATTGAAATGTATTGATACTTTTTCTAATCTTATCATAATCTAGCTTTTAACATCTAGTATTTGCTTTACATCAACACACATCTTTTTAAAATCTGAGTTTAAAAATTCAAATACATTTATTTTTACTTTTATCATATTTAAATTTACAGGAAGCTTTTTTAATTTTTCTCCATCTACCCCTTTTTCCTTTATTATTTTTTTATATTCATCACTTCCTATGTCTACTATTTCAGCCTCACCACCTATTTGTAGCCCTTTTAGATTATTCATCCCTGTGTAACTCTCATAAATGCATATAGACACATTTGGATTTTGTAGTATGCCATTAAACTTAACTCCCCCCTCTGTTATAAAATATAAATCTCCTCCAATATACACATATTCTATAGGTGTAGCTCTAATAAAATTATTATATCCTGTAGCTAATGTACATGTATTATGGTCTTTAATAAATTTATCAATAGAGCTTTTAAGCTTATCTTTATCCAATATAATAGATGGCTTATTTAAAATCCCTCTACATTTAAGTGCAATATTACATGCTTCACTTATTTTAAATTTTCCCATATCCATTAATTTTATATTTGCTTTAGTTAAAAATTCTTCTAATATTTTCTTATCATCTTCTGTCAGTTTATTTACTCTAAGCTCTCCTTGAATAAATTCTATAATATTAGCTTTTCTCTCTAGTACACTACATATATCCTTTGAATAATTATCTATATCCTTTCTATTTAAGCCAACTCCTATTAATGCTATATTTTTATCCATTAAAATATAGCTGTTTTTCTTAAGATATTCTTTAGTTTTTTCCGCTGTTTCATATCCGTGAAATGCAAAAACTAAAATTATATTTTCATACCTATTAATGTTTACAGTAGCTTGTTTTATATCTAAAACCTTTGCATTACCTAAAATTAACGAGAATATCTCTGCTACTTTCTTTGATGTACCATAGTAAGTTTCATAAATAATTAAGTTTTTCTTCATAATTTTATTCCTTAATTTATCTTAATTATAACTATTATATATATTTATCTTATTAAAATATACTAAATAAGTAAATTGATTGATAAATACCTTATTAAAGTAAATACACTTCTAATAGATTACAATAGTTCTCTTAATCCCTATAATAACTTATGAATTATGCTATAATATAATTTATATTAAATAGTAAAAATGAGTAGGGAGGGAGACCTTAGTGAGGCACAATTATAATTTCTTTTCTCACTAAAAATAATTAAATGTTAATTACTGAAAAACTTGAACAATATAATTTTGCTGCATCTGAGCAGATTTTAATAGACTATATACTTGAAAAAAAAGAACTTATTAAAGATAAAACAACTAAACAAATAGCTAAAGAAACATTTACATCTGCTTCTACATTAGTCCGTATTGCACAAAAGATAGGCTTTTCTGGATGGAATGAGTTAAAAGATAGTTACTTACAAGAGTTAGAATATTTAAACAGGCACTTTTCTCATATTGATGCTAACATTCCTTTTAGTAAAGATGATTCTCTTGTATCTATAGCTAATAAACTTGCTGTTTTAAATACTGAGGCTATAAATGATACTTTATCCCTTATCAATCATAGTGACCTAAAAAAAGCTATTGAAATTATTAAAAATTCATCATATATAAATTTATTTGCAGTTAGCAATAATTTATTAATATCTCAAGAATTTAAATATAATATGGCAAAAATAAATAAAAGAGTGGAGATTCCAAATCAAGGTGATTTAGATTTTACTGCCTATTTAATGGACAAAGATTCCTGTGCCCTTGTTATTTCATATTCTGGGGAAACAAAAGACCTTATAAAGATAATTAAAACATTGAAAAAGAGAAACATTAAAATAGTTGCAATAACTAGTATTGGCGATAACTCTTTAAGCCTTCAAGCTGATTGTGTTCTTAGAATTTGTACCAGGGAAAAACTTTATTCTAAAATAGCAACATTTACAACTACCAATTCAATTCAATATATTTTAGATGTCTTATACTCTTGTATATTTTCTCTAGAATATAATAAAAACTTAAATTTACGTATTGAAACATCTAAATATGTAGAAAGTGGCAGATCCTCCACATTAGATATTATTAAAGAAAAAGATGATTAAAAATACTTTAATCATCTTTGTTTCTTATGAAATTAACTTGTTTAATATAATAGATAATTTAATAAAATCCTCTTTTAAAATTAAGTTAATCTTTAAACTGGCTATAAGTCTAATGTTTATTATAAAGTCTCACCATTTGACTTTATTACTTTTTTATACCACTCAAAGGAATCTTTCTTACTTCTCTTAAGTGTACCATTACCTTCATTATCTTTATCTACATAAATAAAGCCATATCTCTTTTTCATTTCTCCAGTAGTAAAAGATACTAAATCAATACATCCCCATGGAGTGTACCCCATTAAATCAACACCATCTTCATTTACTGCAAGATCCATAGCTTTAATATGCTTACCTAAATAATCAATTCTGTAAGGGTCGTGGCATGTCCCATCTTCTTCCTTAATATCAATTGCTCCAAAACCATTTTCAACTATAAATAATGGTTTTTCATATCTTTCATATAAAGTGTTTAATGAATATCTAAGACCTATTGGATCAATTCCCCATCCCCAATCACTAACTTCAATATAAGGATTATCTATTATATGAGATGGACCTTGAATTGCATCTCCCTTAGATAAATAATCATGTTTAACAGCCTTTGACATATAGTAACTAAAACCTATATAATCAACTGTTCCATTTGCCAAAATTTCAATATCCTCTTCTTCCATATGGATATTTAATCCTTTTCTTTCCCAATACTTTTTAATATAGCTTGGATAATGACCTCTACAGTGAACGTCTAAGAAAGTATAATTTTTTTGCATTTCATGAACACTCATCATCATATCTTCTGGGTTACATGAGTATGGGTAAACTGGAACAAAGGAACACATACATCCTATTTTAAAATGTGGATTTATTTCATGACCTTTTTTAACAACTAATGCACTTGCAACTAATTCATTATGAACCACTTGATACATTGTTTCTTCTTTATTTTCATATTCACTAAACTTAACTCCAGAGTTTGTCCAACCAAAAACATCTACTGCAACATCTTTTTGATTGTTTATTTCATTAAATGTCATCCAATACTTAACCTTATTTTTATATCTCTTCATTACAGTTTCAGCATATCTAACAAAGAAACCTATAACTTCTCTATTTGTCCATCCACCATAGTTCTTGGCTAAATGATATGGCATTTCAAAATGTGATAAAGTAATTACAGGCTCTATACCATACTTTAATAATTCATCAAACATATCATCATAGAATTTTAATCCTTCTTCATTTGGAACTAACTCATCACCCTTTGGAAAAATTCTAGTCCATGCTATTGATGTTCTAAAACATTTAAATCCCATTTCAGCAAATAACTTAATATCTTCTTTATAGTGACTATAAAAATCAATAGCTTCGTGATTTGGATAATTGTTTCCTTCAATTACTCCATCTGTTATTTCTCTTCTTACTCCATGAGCTCCAGCTGTCATAACATCTGCAACACTTACACCTTTTCCACCTTTATTCCATCCACCTTCTAACTGATGAGCAGCAACTGCTCCTCCCCATAGAAATCCTTCATTTAATGCCATAAGTATATCCCCTTTCATTACTAAACCTTAATCTATAACTTCTTTTTCTTTACATAATTCTATTTTAATATATATTCTTCAAAATAAAATAACTTTAGCTTATTTTAAAATGGCGTTTCAAAATAACCTTAGATTTATATAGAAATTTTTAAATGTTGTTTCTTCTTTCTAGGTTATTTGTTTACAAAAAGTATGATTTTTATCTATCTTCCATAAGATTTTTCTTAATAATAAAGATACTTAAAATTCTTTATTGGTATTAAGGCTAATTACTGTAACCTTCTAAAATTAACACTGACTTAAGGCAGAGCCTAATAATTTAAGTCTAGCCATTAACTTGTTAACCTTAAAATTTAAGATTATAATATTATTTAATAATTTATTAATTAATCTTTTCTTAGGAGGACAATTATGAACTTATTATGGAATACAATTCATGTAAATGATTTATATGAATCAATAAAATTTTATGAGAATATTTTAGGACTTAAAGTATCTAGAAAATTCAAGGCAGGTCCTAACCAAATAGCTTTTTTAAATACAGGAAATACAGAAATTGAATTAATTCAATCTGATGAAGATATTAATATTTCTCATGGTGAACATATCTCCCTTGGTTTTAGTATTAATTCTGTCGATTCTACAATTGAGGAGTTAAAATCAAAAGGTATAGATATTTATAGCGGGCCATTTAAACCTAACCCCCATATAAAATTTTTCTTTATTAAGGACCCAAATGGAGTACTTATTCAACTAGCGGAACAAATCAAATAAGTAGAATAAACATAAAAAGCAGCATCAATAACTTAGATACTGCTTTTCATACTTGTTAATCTTCTAAAGTTTCTATAAGAGTTGCAATTTCTTTTAACGCTACTACTTCATCTTCACCACTTGCCATTACCTTTACTGATGCATCTTTAGATATTCCTAGTGACAATATTCCTATTAAACTTTTAAGATTTCCTACTTTTCCATTAAACTCAAGTTTAATATCTGACTTAAATTCTCCTGCCTTTTTACTTATAACAGTTGCTGGTCTAGCATGTAGTCCTGTTGAATTTTTAACTATTACTTGTTTTTCTAACATAAAATTTTCTCCTATACTTCTATAATATCTATATAAATTTTTATTTCTATACCTTGTTTTTATAGGTTAATTGGCTATAATTGATTCTACTTCATTGTAGTAATATTCTACTTTATCTAAAATTTCATTATTATTAGGTAGTTTTGCAATCTCTGCTAAAGTATTTTTTATTCCCTTTTCTTTAATTAGCTCTTGAAGCTCTACACTTTGTTTATCCTCTTTGTTATTATAGTGAAGAGCTGCACCAACACCTAAAAGTAAGTTATCTGTATTTATATTAAATCCTCTAGCTGTCATTAAAGGTTTTATTAATCTATCATTTTCGTTTAATTTTCTTAATGGTTCTCTACCAACTCTTGATACATCATCTTTTAAATATGGATTTTTAAATCTTCCAATTATCTTATCAATATATTTTAGATGCGCTTCTTCATTAAAGTTATGCTTTGTTACAAGACCTTTTCCACTTTCTATCATAGCTTTTCTAACAAAACTATATATTTTTTCATCATTTATACTTTCATCAATTGTACTATGACCTTTAAGATATCCAAAGTAAGCTGTTATTGCATGTCCAGTATTTAATGTAAATAATTTTCTCTCTATATAAGCCATTAAGTTACTTGCTAAATTCATTCCTTCTATTTTTGGTATTTCACCTTTAAAAGCTGGTTCTTCAACATTCCACTCATAAAATCTTTCAACTACAACATCTAAGATATTGTCACTTTTTACTGGTGGAACTATTCTATCAACTGAGCAATTTGGAAATCCTACAAACTTTTCTAAATACTCAAGTTCTTCTTCATTTAAATATTTCTTAACTTCTTCCTTTAATTGTGAGCTTGCATTTATTGCATTTTCACAAGCTATTATATTTAAATAAGATTCTATCCCATCTTCTTTTCTTAGTTGTATCCCTTTAGCTAATGTAGGTGCTATTCTAGGAAGTACAACAGGGCCAACTGCTGTAGTTATTATTTGAGAAGTCTTTATTTCATTAAATATAGCGTTTTCAATAGATATAACTCCACTAATATTCTCTACCTTTTCTTCACTACATTCTACATCCATAACATGTATTGTATAGCTTCCATCTTGATTTATCTTATTAATTATATCTTTATTTACATCTGCAAAAACCACATGATATCCAGCCTTTGAAAGTAATGCCCCTATAAATCCTCTTCCTATATTTCCTGCTCCAAATTGTATTGCTTTTTTCATAACACTATTCCCCCTTATTATTTTTTAAAATACACTTAATATATCTTGTTTATTTTTAGTACTATTTAACTTTTCTACTAAGTCTGGATCCTCTAATGATGTTGCTATATTTGAAAGTATTTCTAAATGTTCATCACCAGCTCCTGCTATACCTATTACTAAGTAAGCTAATTCCTCTCCAAACTTAACTCCATTTGGATATTGAAGAACAACTACCCCTGATTTTTCTATTTGTTTTTTTGCTTCACCAATACCATGAGGTATAGCAACTCCCATTCCAATATAAGTTGTAACAACTTTTTCCCTCTCATGCATAGCATCTATATAGCCCTCTTTAACATACCCACCTTTAACTAAAAGCTCACCTGCACGAGTTATTGCATCTTCTTTAGATTCAGTTTCTAAACCTAAAACTATATTGTTTTCACTTAATATTGATGATTTATCAGTAGTTGCAACTTCTTCTTCAACTATTTCAACTTCTTCAATTTCCTTTTCTTCTAAACCTTTACCATTTACTCTTTTCTCTAGTAATGAATATAGTTCATCTAATTTAGGATCTTGTAAGAAGTTTTCTATAAATACATGATTTGCTTGTGGTGAACTTAATTTTGCTCTTTCTACTAGCCTTATATGACTTACAACTATATCTGCATCCTTTGGTATATCATCAACTGATGAATTTGTAACTGTTATACCTAATCCTAAAGATTTTATTCTGTTTCTAAATTTAGTAGCTCCCATTGCACTAGATCCCATACCAGCATCACATGCAAAAACTATCTTTTTAACTTCACTTTTATTTATTGTAGTAACGCTTTTCATGTTTTTCATTTTATTCTTTGCTTCTTCTAAATCTTCTGCTCCACCATTTTTGGCTGCTCTTTTAACAAATGGTGATGCAACTACAAATGATACTGCTGTTGCTACTAAAACACCTGCTAATATTCCAGGTATTCCTCCCTTTGGAGCTAAAGCCATAAGAGCGAATATACTTCCTGGTGATGCTGTTGCAACTAACCCTGCTCCAAATATTGAGAATGTTAGTACTCCTGCTGCTCCACCTAAAATAGCTGCTATTATCAATATTGGATTCATTAAAACATAAGGGAAGTAAATTTCATGGATTCCTCCAAAGAAATGTATTATTGCAGCTCCTGGAGCTGATTGTTTAACTGAACCTTTGCTATGCATCCAATATGCTAATATTATTCCAAGCCCTGGTCCTGGATTTGCTTCAAGTAAGAACATTATTGATTTTCCTGCTTGTTGTGCTTGTTCTATTCCTATTGGTCCTAAAACACCATGGTTTATTGCATTGTTTAAAAATAACACTTTAGCTGGTTCTATAAATATTGATACTAAAGGTAGTAACCCTTTTGAAACTATTACTCCTACTCCTGCTGCTAAAAAGCCTGTTGCCATAACAACTAATGGTCCTACTGCATAAAAGCCTAGTATTGCCATTAACATTCCAAGTATACCTATTGAAAAGTTATTTACTAACATTTCAAAACCTGCTGGTACTTTACTTTGAACAACTTTATCAAATTGTTTTATTACAAGACCTCCTAGTGGCCCCATTATCATAGCTCCAATAAACATTGGTATATCGGCTCCGATAATAACTCCCATTGTAGCTATGGCACCCATTACCCCCCCTCTTACATCTCCAACCATTTTTCCCCCTGTATATGCAATTAATAAGGGTAGTAAATAGTTAACCATAGGATCTACTAAACCATTTAATCTTTCATTAGGCATCCATCCTGTTGATATAAATAGGGCTGTTATTAATCCCCATGCTATAAATGCACCTATGTTTGGCATTACCATACCACTTAAGAATTTACCAAACTTTTGCATACCATCTTTTGCACCCACTTTTGTATTAGTCATATTTCCCCCTCCTCATATGATATTTATCTCATTGATGTAAACTTTTTCTTTATGAGTTAATTATAAATTTAAAATACTTATATTTCAATTTGAAGAAACCCCTCCTCTGTCACTTTCATTAATGACAAGAATATAGTAAATATTTTAGAACAAGAAAACATTTTCAACTTAAAAAGCTGTATATCAAGATATTTTTACAAATATCTTGATATACAGCTTTTTATTAATTTCTATCTATTAATCCGAAGTTTTTTAATGTAAACTAAACCCATTTTAAATCAATTTATATTATTTAAATAAGCATAATAACTCTTCTTTATTATTTATTTTATCTAATCTATTTGTTAAATCACCATTTCCTAAAAATTCTGCAATGCTAGACATTATTTTTAAATGCCCCTCTTCACTTCCTGCTATACCTATTACTAAATATACAATACCCTCACCAAAATTAATTCCCTTTGGATATTGTAGTATTACAACCCCTGACTTTTTAACTTTTTCTTTAGCTTCATTCATTCCATGAGGTATTGCAATACCCATCCCTATATAAGTAGAATAAACCTTCTCTCTTTCATACATAGAAGAAATATACTCTTCTGTTACATAGCCTCTATCTACTAATAATCTCCCAGCCCTAGTTATTGCTTCTTCCTTTGATTCACTATCTAATCCTAATATAATATTTTCACTAGTTAATACTGAAAATTTTTCTTCATTAGCTGACTTATTTTCTTCATTGTCTTTTATAGATTTATTCTCTAATATTTTATATAACTTATCTAATTTATCATCTTCAAAAAAATTATTTATAAATATATGATTAACTTCTAAGTAACTTCTTTTACACCTTTTCTCTAATTTAATATGACTTATTACTAAATCCGCATCTAATATAACGTTATCAACCGAGGCATTTGTAACTACAATATCTAAATTTAATTCCTTAATCCTTTTTCTAAAGTTAGCTGCTGCCATAGCACTTGAGCCAATCCCCGCATCACACACAAAAACTATTTTCTTAATTTCCTTATTTACTAATTTATCTAGCTCCACTTCATCATAAATCTCCTTGTTAATAATTTCATTTTCATTAATCTCCCTATCTTTATATGTCATTTTAAGCAGTATTGTAGATATTATAAATGATACTACTGTTGCGCTAGCTACACAAATTATTGTACCTAATATTTCACCCTTAGGAGATAAAGCTATTAAAGTAAATATACTGCCTGGTGACGCTGATGAAACTAGTCCAGCATCTAGTATGGAAGCTGTAAATATTCCAGCCATACCACCTAAAATAGTTGATATTATAAGGATTGGTTTTTTTATTATATAAGGAAAATAAATTTCATGAATTCCTCCAAAGAAATTAATAATTGCTGCTCCTAATGCTAACTTTTTACCTTTATCTTTACTAAATAAGTAATATGCTAATAACATTCCAAATCCAGGCCCTGGGTTTGCTTCAAGTAAGAACATTATTGACTTTCCAGATTGTTGTACTTGCTCAATCCCAAATGGTCCTAATATACCATGATTAATTGCATTATTTAAAAATAATACCTTTGCTGGTTCAATAACTATAGCAGCTAAAGGTAACACACCTATTGCTATTATTTTATTCATTCCCATTATAGCTACTTGTGTTAATATAACTACAAAAGGTCCTATTATATAATATCCAAAGATAAGCATTATTACTGCTATTATCCCTATTGAAAAATTATCTACTAACATTTCAAAGCCTACTGGTATTTTATTACTAATAATACTATAAAACTTCTTTATTATTAAACCTGATAGCGGTCCTATTATCATAGCTCCTAAAATCATAGGAATATTAGATGAAGCAATAACTCCCATTGTAGCTACTATAGCAATTATTCCCCCCTTTATTCCACCTGTTAATCTTCCACCAGCTCCTCCTATCATAATTGGCAAAATAACTATTGACATATTATTTACAATTTTAGCTAGTCCCTCATTGGGCATCCATCCAAAAGGCATAAAAAGTGTAGCCATTATTCCCCAAGCCATAAAAATTCCTATATTAGGAATAATCATACTACTTAAAAATTTACCACCCTTTTGAACCTTTTCTCTAATCATCATTATTTAAATCCTCAAAACTCTTCTCTATTTCTTTCTTATAAAGATTAATTAATATTTCCTCTATTTCTTTTAAAATATCCTCTTCACTTTTTTCTTTTAGTATCCTTATAAACTCATCCCTTTCTATTAAGCTTTCATTTATTTCTCCCATAATTTCACTATGAATGTTATCAAACTTGTCTGTTACCAATTCAATAATTCCACCTTTAATAAGCTTGTCCCCTTTTTTTAAAGGTTTTTCTAGTCTTATATACCCAAATCTTATGCCATCTATACAGGAAACTTTACAATGTAATAACATAATATTTAATTTAGATAAATAAGTTGTTGCAATTAATTCTCTCTCCATAAGCTTTTCTTCTATTTTCTTCGCACTTTCATCATCATGTGCAAATATAAAACTTCCCTCATGTATTAATTCCTTTATGGAAGCTACTTCTTTTATTTCTTTAAGGGCTACAGTATCAATAAACGAAATAATATTTTCTCCTAAATCAGTTATTTTTCTTATTCCTTTTCTATTTATCTTAGGGATTTCTTTAATATTTTTTGTATCATTTTCTATATAATTTTTTTTAGCTATTTTTTCATATTTCTTTTTCTTTAACACCCTTCGTATATTATCCTCTATAAGCATCTTATCCTGTTTAGTGATTATTGCATTAACTCTAATATATTTATAATCTACCTTTAATTCTACAGTTGAAATTATAAAATCAACTCCATCTTCTTTTAGTTTGTCAACGTCTATATTTATAGATGATATAGTTCCCATAACCTGTATATTTTTAAAATCTTTTTCTATAATTGACATAAGCAATCTAGATGTTCCAACCCCTGTATGGCAAGCTATTACAACTCTTACCTTTTCATCTAGCACATTATTTTCTAAGGCTGCTGCAATATGCATAGTTATATATGCAATTTCTGATTCTGGTATCTCAGATAAGTTAGTCATAATTTTTAATATATCACAAGCCTTTGAGCATATTTCAAACTCCCTAGAATAATTTTCTTTTATATTCTCTAATAGAGGATTTCTTATGTTAAGTTTCATTTTTAGCCTACTTACTGCTGGAACTAAATGATTAGTTAAATCTATTATTAATCTTCCATCTTCCCTTAAATAAACTCCAAATTCCTTCTCTGCTGTAGATATAATGTGATATGCTACTTGCTTTATATCTAAATTGGATAAATTGAAATTCTCTGTTTTACTATTTAATCTTAACTTTGCTCCTTTTAAGTGCATAGTTATATACCCAACTTCCCCCTTTGGAATATCTATATTAAATTCTTTTTCTATTACCTTAACAATTTTCTCTGCCATTGAAAACTCAGGTAATTTTGATAATTCTTTTAATGTTTCTTCATCCATAGAAATTTTTTCATTATTTTTTATTCTTTGTATTGCTAATGCTAAATGTACTACTAACCCTATGTATGCATTATCTGCTAATTTAATATCTAATGCATCTTCTAAATCTCCTACTGTTTTCTCAACTGACTTTATTATATCTCTATCAATAAATTTAAGAAGCTTATTTTTCACAGAAACCTCTATTACCTCTTTATCCCTTTTAGAATCCCCTACTTCTTTTACTACCTCAATTAATTCGTTTTCATTTATACTATCATAAAGTAAGCTAACTAAAGCTTTTCTAAAATCATTTTCCTCTCCTTGAACATATATACCAAGACCTGGTTTTCTTATTAACTTTATATTAAACTTTTCTAACCACTTAGCTATATTATCTAAATCTCCACTTAATGTTCCCTCAGATACCTTTAGCTGTGAGGTAAAATAAAAGAGTTTTAATGGTTCCTTTGTAGTTAATAACTCACCTACTATTATCTTTTTTCTTTCCTCTTTACTGTATTCTTTCTTTATTTTTTCAACCTCTAATAGCTCTAGTATTAACTGCTGATTCTCTAGATTTTCATCAATAATTAATCCAACACCTGGTTTTTTTATAAAATTAAATTCATTTTCATCTAACCAAGCCTCTATTTTTGGCATTTCCCTTAGTACTGTTCTTGAACTTAGAAATAGTTCTTTTGCAATCATAGAAGTTGTAATAGGACTATTAATTGTAGACTTTGTAAGTATCTTTATTATTTCTTTTTGTCTAGAATTTAATTTATTATTTTTCACTCTATCATCTCCTTAACTCTTATCCCTATTTATATAATTCCATTTTTCATAAGCTTAACCTCAAGTAATATTTTTGAAAATATAGATAATTAATTCGAAATAATTTTAAATATCCCTAATTTATTCTCATTTTATAGCTTCTATGAATTATAAAACACTTATTAAAAAAATATCTTATATTTCATATTAAATTAATAAGTGCCTGTGAGCTATAATTTATATATTTTCTGCCTTCTCTAGGGCTTTTTTAAAAGCCTCTTCTTCTTTATCTTCATAACCTTTAAAAATAATCTTATCTATATCTTCATGGTTAAAAATAAATTTATACTCCTCACCTATATCCCCTTCTGGGTATAAACATCCTAAATAATCATAAAGTTTTTCATTTTTACCCTGAAGTATTTTTCTACCTATAATCATTAACTTCTTAAATCCATTCTTTAAAATTACTATTGAACCAAGTGGTAATAACTCCATACAATCACTTCCTTTAAATAATATTATTAGTAAAATCTACATACAATTATACTGAATTTATATTAACTATTAAAGGAATTAATTTAAATAAAATCATTTTCATCTAAAAAAAGTGGACTCATTTGAATCCACTTTATAAATTATTCTACTGTAACTGATTTTGCTAAATTTCTTGGCTTATCTACATCTAAACCTCTCTCTTTAGAAACATAGTAAGCAAATAATTGTAATGGTACTACACTTAGAATTGGTGTTAATATATCTAATGTATCTGGTATTATTATTTGTGATTTTATTAAGTCTTTACTATGTGAATCTTTTTCACACATAACCCCTAAAACTTCAGCACCCCTTGTAACAACTTCTTGTATATTACTAATCATCTTATCTACTAATTGACTTTGTGTAAATAAAGCTACAACAACAATACCTTCTTCAATTAATGCTATTGTTCCGTGTTTTAACTCCCCCCCTGCATAGGCTTCTGAATGGATATAGCTTATCTCCTTAAGCTTAAGTGCAGCTTCCATTGCAACACCATAATCCATGCCTCTACCTAAGAAATACATATCTTTTTCATTATAGTGTTTAGATGCAAATTTTTGTATTTCTTCTTTATTATCTAATATTTTTTGAACTTTATCAGGTAATAATAACATTTCTGCTTTTATATTCTCAATTTCTTCATTAGAAATTGTTTCCCTTAAATGTGCAAGATGTAATGCTATTGAGTATAGAGTAATTAACTGTGTTACATATGCCTTTGTTGATGCAACAGCTATTTCTGGTCCTGCCCAAGTATATAATACATTATGGGCCTCCCTAGCTATGGAACTTCCAACAACATTTGTAACAGCTATTGTTCTTGCCCCTTTAGCTTTTCCATCTCTTAACACTGCTAAAGTATCTGCTGTTTCTCCTGACTGACTTAATACAATAATTAATGTGTTTTTAGTTATTATAGGATCTTTATATCTAAATTCTGATGCTATGTCAGTTTCTACTGATATTCTTGCAAGTTTTTCTATAACATTTTTCCCAATAACTCCAGCGTTATATGCTGTACCACAAGCTACTATATAAATCCTATCTATTTTTTCTAAGTCTTCTTTACTTAATTTAATATCATCTAAATTAATTGGACTATTTAACACTATTCTTGATTTCATAGTATCTCTTATAGCCTTTGGTTGTTCATGAATTTCCTTTAACATGAAATCTTCATAACCATCTTTTTCAGCAGCATCCACACTCCAAGTTATATGAGATACTTCTTTATTAATTATTTCTTTATCTTCGTCATATAGATTTACTCCATTTTTATCTAATACAACAAACTCTTTATCATTTAAGTAATAAACATCTCTAGTATAATTTAATATAGCTGGAATATCTGATGCTATAAAAAATTCATCTTTTCCAAGGCCAACTATTAATGGACTATCTTTTCTAACTGCTACTATTTTTTCTGGCTCATTATTGCATACTACACCTAGTGCATAAGAACCTTCAAGTTTATTTGTAGCTTTTATAACAGCATCTAGTAAATCCCCTTCATAATAGTAATCTACAAGATTTGGAATAACCTCTGTATCAGTTTCTGATGAAAATTTATATCCCCTTTGTCTAAGCCACCCTCTTAATTTAGCATAATTTTCTATTATTCCATTATGAACTACGCTAAGAGTAATTGCTCCATTACTATGTGGATGTGAGTTTACATCTGATGGCTCTCCATGAGTTGCCCATCTTGTATGACCTATACCTATATTCCCTTTTAAAGGTTCCTGTTCTAGTTTTGTTTCAAGGTTTTTAAGTCTTCCCTTGCATTTTCTAACCTTAATATGTTTATCTTCAATTACTGCAACTCCTGCTGAATCATAACCTCTGTATTCTAATTTTGATAAACCATTAACTAAAACTTCTGTTGCCTCTTTTTGTCCTACATATCCTACTATTCCACACATGTCTTTATTCCCCCTATTTAATTTTTATAATTAAATAAGAAACTTAAGGTTAGTTTACACCTAATTGGCTTTGTCCTTAAAATTACTCTTAAGTTTTGTCCAATTTTTTCGGTAGTGTATATACCGTAGGGTATCCGCCGAATTTTCGATATTCCCTATCCTCGTCAACTTAATTACTATTTAAAAATTAATCTACACTTTAATATAATGTCACTTTATAAAAACTTATAAATTCAATAAATCTCTTAAAGTAAAATTAAATCTTAAGTTCTGGCGCTTTTCCTTTATTATTTTTACTCACCTTAATTATTACTTATTTAATTTCTTATTTAGATATAAATTAAAAATAATTATTAACTTTACATATCTACTGTTAATTTCTATTCACAACTTTATCTAATTATTAATATTCAAACTTAAATTGCTTAAATACTTTATAATATAATTATATTTTATTATAATTATATTTCAATTTTTACAAATCTATCTTTTGTCACTATTATTCATGACAAAAATAAATTAAGTAATTATTTACTATTCCAAAATTATATTTATTTTCAATATTATTAATTATTTTACACATAGGGTTTTTGTGTTATCATTTAGTTAGTGCTACGAATAAAATTTTTAATATCAATGTTTATTATATTACTTCATGAATTATAAAGGGGATTTCAAAATGAAAAAGATATGTATTAATTGTGGGAAAGAAATAGAACAAGGCTCTAAAATTTATTACACATTAGATAAAAATCTCTTATCTAAACCTTGCTGCTCTCTTAAATGTGCTAAATCCTTTAAGAAAAACACTATTTTAAATCTTGAAAAAATAATAAGATATATTAAAAAAGAAAATATTTCAGAAAGACTTAATTAATAAAAACTTTATTAATAGTGATAAATATATACCATTATAAATACAATTCTTTTATATTTATTTTAAATACTCTAAACTAATAATAGCAGCTCCTAAAAAATTAGGAACCGCTATTTATATTAAATCTATAATCATTTTATCAACTAACCTACACTAAAGCTAAATCTTCCTTAAAAATAAATTTTTCAATTAATTCTGCTACAACACCTT
>JAUNBX010000108.1 GCA_030526875.1 Clostridium perfringens
TAATGAAAGCAATTGTTTATAACGGTGTAAAAAATGTTGATGTAGAAAATGTTGAAGACCCTAAAATAGAAAAGGCTGATGATATTATTGTAAAAGTAACTTCAACAGCTATTTGTGGTTCAGATCTACATCTAATTCATGGTATGGTTCCTAATATGCCAAAGGGTTTTAGGCTTGGTCATGAAACTATGGGTATAATAGAGGAAGTTGGACCAGATGTTGTTAGTTTAAAGAAAAATGATAGAGTAATAGTACCATTTCCAGTAGCTTGTGGTCATTGTTGTCAATGTGAGCATGAAAATTATAGTCAATGTGATAATTCTAATCCTTATGGAGAACCAGGAGGAATATTTGGATATAGTAATACTTTTGGAGGATATCCAGGTGGGCAAGCTGAGTACTTAAGAGTTCCCTATGCTAATGTGGGGCCAAGGGTTATACCAGAGGAGTTAGAAGATGAGCAAGTTTTATTTTTAACAGATGTACTTCCAACATCTTATTGGGGTGTAGAAATTGGTGGAGTTAAAAGTGGAGATATTGTAGTTGTCTTAGGATGCGGTCCTATTGGACTAACAGCTATAAAGTGGGCAATACTTAAAGGTGCTAAAAGAGTAATAGCAGTTGATAATGTGGCTTATAGATTAGAACATGCAAAAGGGTATAAAGGTGTAGAAATAATTAACTTTGAAGACCATGATAATACGGGAATGTATATTAAAGAAATAACAAGTGGTGGAGCAGATGTGGTTTTAGATTGTGTTGGAATGGATGGAAAAATGAGTACTATAGAAAAAGTTGAGACTATGCTAAAAATTCAGGGTGGTTCAAAATCAGCAATAGAAATTGCAGCACAAGCAGTAAAAAAATGTGGAACTGTAGCTTTAGTTGGAGTTTATGGAGCAAGATATAATATGTTCCCATTAGGGGACTTCTTTTCAAGAAATATAACTTTAAAAATGGGGCAATGTCCAGCACATAGATATGTAGATCCTATACTTAAACTTATTAAAGAAGGAAAATTTGATGCAACAGATATAATAACTCATAAATTAAAGCTAGATGAAGGAAAGCATGCCTACACAATTTTTGATAATAAACTTGAAGATTGTATAAAGGTAATATTAAAACCATAAGATAATATAAAAAAGGAGCTAAGTTAGCTCCTTTTTTATTATTTTACCATATTTAATATTTCATCTTCTGGAGTTGAAGAATCACAGCGAACTTCAACTTCACCATTTTTACTAACTATAAATCCAGGAACAGTTACAACTTTATATTTTCCTCTAAATGAGCCTATTTCATCATCAGAAAAATTTTCACTGTCTACATAGTAAATAGTTGTATTAATTTTATTAGTTAATCCACTTAAAGTTTTAGCAAATTTACGGCAGAATGGACATGTTTCTCTACCAATATAGACAGCAGCTAAATCTCCATTAGATAATAGTGTATCAGCTTCAGAAGAAAGTACTTTTTTAAATGATTTTATATTTTCTTGATATGTACCGTTTTCAAACATTT
>JAUNBX010000070.1 GCA_030526875.1 Clostridium perfringens
AACAGTATTTTCTCCTAAATTAATTCTAATAAGTGTAGTATTTTTAGGATATTCTAAAGTAATGTTTTCAAAAGGATATTTTATAATTACAGGAGTATTATAGCCAACTCCAAGTTCTAATAAAACAAGATTTTTTCCTTTAGCTTTTTCTATAAAATCATTAAAAGCACTAAGAGTTTTAAAATGTGGCTTCTCTACAAAAAAATTATCTTTTCTAAGATTAGGTACTAAAAAACTTCCACACTTAGGACATAGGGGAATATCTTCTTCCCTTATATAAAATTTATCTTCTATATTTTCCACCATAGTATTTATCATTTCTTTATTATCATATAACTCATTTGAACAAGGCTTTGAGCATTGAAAAAAGGCATACTCTCCCTGTGGTGCAAATATATTCTCCTTTTTAAATCCTGCTTTTTCAAATTGTCCATCCACATTAGTTGTAATTATAAAATGCTCCTTATCTTTTAAAAGCTTATATAAATCTAGATATGGTTTAGTGGCACCTATTTTATATCTTATATTGTAGATATGTCTTGACCAATAGCCCCAGTAAGCTAATACATTATCCTCTGTTAAATCCCAAAAGGCAGATTGTATTTGGGCAATACTATTTAAATTCAAACCCTTATACTCTGGAAACCATTTTTCAGCTAACTTTTCATCTAAATAATTTATTCCTCCTGCTGCTGAAAGCCCTGCTCCTGCTCCCACTAAAACATAATCTACATTATCTATTAATTCTTTTATTCTTTTTATATTATCTAAGTAAGTTTTCATATATTCTATAATCTTCTCCTTTAAAAACATTAAAGATAACTTTTTTTATTTCATGGTTATTATCTAAAAACTCACATACTGAATCAATGGCAATTTTAGCTGCCTCTTCATTTGGAAAATGAAACTCTCCTGTTGATATACAACAAAAGGCTATTGATTTTAAATTATTTTCTTTAGCTAAATTTAAACATGATTCATAGCAAGATTTAAGCTCTAAGCACTTTTTAGAAGTTAAAACATTACTAATAATAGGCCCTACTGTATGAATTACATGTTTACAAGGTAAATTATAAGCTTTTGTAATTTTTGCACTTCCTGTTCTCTCTAAACAACCTTGCTTTTCCATAATATCATTACATTCATTTCTTAACTGAATCCCTGAAAAAGTATGTATGACGTTGTCTATACATTTATGACATGGTACAAAGCATCCAAGCATTTGACTATTTGCAGCATTTACTATGGCATCTACTTTAAGTGTTGTAATGTCCCCTTGCCAAAGGATTATTTTATCTTTATGTTTGTTTTTTGTTTCTTTTAATAAAGTATCTATGGTTTCTAAGTTATCCACATCTACTATTCCCTTTTCCACAGATGCTTCTTTTAAAAAATTATCTTGTACTTTTATAAATTCTTTATCTACTTTTTTAGGTTCTCTAACATTCATTAAAGATCTTAAAAGATTAAATTTATCTTCATAAGTTTTTGGAATCTCAATAGTTTCATACCTTCTATCTTCTTCTACTAATCTATTTATTAAATAGTCTATCTTTTCTTCCCTATTCATAAATGCTCTTTACCTCTTTCCTAAAAATAATTCTACTTTAAATAAAGCTGTACTTTGTGCAATATCAATTTTAATAAAACGAAATAATATTTTTATTACCAACAATACTAGCTTTTAAAATTTAATTTAGCTTTTCTATAGCCTTTACAGGACATTCCTCATAACATAATCCACAATGCAAACAATTTTCTTTATTTATTTTATAAGGATTACCTTTTGTTATACATTTTTGTGGACAAATTTTCAAACAATATCCACAACCAATACATTTTTCTCCGATTTTATATCCAATCTCTTTAATAACTTTGTTACCTAAAGAAAAACTTTCCCTAAAAATAGGTTTTTGTGAAAGGTCAAAAAATTCTCCTTCCCCTTCATACATACAAAAAACTTCTAAGGCATATCTCGTTTCTTTAGTATATATTTCATTCATATATGGATTTTCTTCAAATACTTTGTCTAATAATTCATTTCCTATACATTTAACTTTTCCCCTAATTGATATTGCTTTTTTAGTTAAAGAATTGTTTTTATCCCCTGTAGTCATTCCTGTTATAGCAACATATTTTTGCTCTATAAGTTGCTTATAAAATTCTTTTCCCCTTGCAGTTATAAAATAAAGTTTATCCTTATCTACAAGCATAATATCTATAATTCTAGCCTGTGGAAGACCATTTTTATCTACTGTGGCAATTGATACTGAATGTATCTCATTTTTTAAAATTTTTAAATATTTTTCTGTATTCATACCTTTATTTCCCTCATTTTAATTTAATATAGTCTATTTAAAATCAATACTTATATATAAACAAAAGCAAAAGCCCAAAAATATTTTGAACTTTCGCCTTTAGTTAACTTGCTACCTGTATTTTAAAGATTAAATTCTTTTGGTGCATTTCCTGAAAAATCAGCAATAACAGCTTTTGCTTCTTCTAAGTAGAATATTTCAAATATAGGATTATCAGCACTTTTATAAAGTGATTTAACAAGTGGGCTTGATTCTATAATTTTTTTCTTTATATCCATATCATTTGAAAAATTAACTTTTCCACTTAATCTTATCCATGCAAATTTAGGACTTGCAACACAAACCTCTACATATGGATTATTTTCTATTTGCTTAAATACATCTTTTTCACTGTTAGTGCAAAAATATAATTTTCCACCATCTTCAAGCATAAATTGGAAAGGTCTAACCTTTGGTTTATTGTCTAATCCTATTGTTGAGAAATATTGCACTGAATTCTCTTCTAAAAATTTTATAACTTCATTCATTATACGAATCCCCCTAAAATATTGATTTTGTTATCTTATAATATTATAATAAATCCAATAATATGATTAGTATAGTAAGCACTTAAAAGTGGTATAGTATCCTTTGAGATACTATTAAGATAAGGAGATGTTTTTTAATGACTGATTTACCTGCTTGTCCTGTTGAAGTAACTTTAAAGCTTATGGGAGATAGATGGAAGATTTTAATAATAAGAGATTTATTAGATGGAACAAAAAGATTTGGAGAATTAAAAAAATCTGTAGGAAATATAACACAAAAGGTTTTAACCTCTAACCTAAGGGCTATGGAAGAGAGTGGTCTTTTAACAAGAAAAGTTTATGCAGAGGTGCCACCTAGAGTTGAGTATACACTAACTGAAACTGGATATAGTTTAAGTCCTATTCTTGATGCAATGCTTCAATGGGGGACTGATTACAAATCTAAAATATCTAACAATCCTTAATTTCTATTTATTACTTAAATAAAAAAAATACAGACAGTTAGTAACTGTCTGTATTTTTACTTTTATTATAATAATTTTTCTATTTGCTCTACTAATTTTTCTGGTTCATAAGTAGGTGCAAATCTTGCAATAACTTTACCATTTTTATCTACTAAGAATTTTGTAAAATTCCATTTTATATCATCACCAGTTGTATTAAATCCTCTTTCTGACAACATCTTATATAATCCTTCTGATGCTTCATCTTCTTCAGCTTTTGGTGCTTCACTTTTTAAATATTTATAAAGTGGATCAGCATTTTCTCCATTTACTTCAATTTTTCCAAAAGTTTCAAAAGTTGTGTTGTATTTTAATTGACAAAAGCTTGCAATTTCCTCATTACTTCCTGGCGCTTGTTCAAAGAATTGGTTACAAGGAAAATCTAAGATTTCTAATCCCTTATTGTTTAATTTATCATAAATTTTTTGAAGCCCTTCGTATTGTGGAGTAAACCCACAGCCTGTTGCAGTATTTACTATTAAAAGAACTTTTCCTTTATATTTTTCTAATGAAACTTCATTTCCTTTAATATCTTTAACTTTAAAATCGTATAACATAATATTTTCCTCCCTATGACTTATATTTTATTTCTTTTCTATTATTAGCAACTTTATTTCTTTTATAAGTTTTTCTAAATTTAATTTAGTAAAATTGATTTTTTTAAAGAATAAGTTAAATTTAATTCTAAATTTAACTTAAGTATATTTAACTCTTTTTATTTATAATTTAACAAAATTTAATTTTATTCAATTAATATATTTTTATTATATTCTTTATCTTTCTACTTGTCAAGTTACCCTTTGCAAATAATTTTAAGGTTCTTATAAATACAATATTACTTTTAAAGATGTATACCACAAAACTATAACCCATAAACGTAAAAGCCAAGCCTTAATAAAGTAGATAATACTTAGAAAACGGCTCATATCACTATTGATAAGTGTCTGTTACTATAGATAGAGAAATCTTCTAATATTTTTTATATTGTTTTAATTTTTTAATAAACAATATAAAAGTAGAAAAGATTTATTTAACTTTTCTACTTTTATAATATTAGAAACTTATTGATTTTCATTAGTATATTTCTTTAATAATAAAATTAGATATTTTTAATATTATTATGGCAATAACTTTTCTATATCTTCTTTTATGCCTAATGGTTTTACAGTTGATGCATATCTTTTAATAACTTTTCCATTAGAATCAACTAAAAACTTTGTAAAATTCCATTTAATTTTACTTCCTAGTAAACCCTTTGCCTCGCTTTTTAAGTATTTATAAAGAGGATGAGCATTATCTCCATTAACATCTATTTTTTCAAACATAGTAAAGGTTACACCATAGTTTAATGTACAAAATTCACTTATTGTTTCGTTATTTCCTGGATCTTGATGACCGAATTGATTACAAGGAAAACCTAAAATTTCTAATCCCCTATCTTTACATTCTCTATATAATTCTTCTAATTCTTTAAATTGAGGTGTAAAACCACATTTACTAGCTGTATTTACTATTAAAAGAACCTTCCCTTTATATGTTTCCATTTTTACTTCTTCACCATTAATTTTTTTAGCTGAAAAATCATAAAAATTCATACCTACTACTCCATCTATTCTATAAAATTAATTTAATATCCTACCCTTAACTTAAAATATGTATTAAATTCACAAGTACCTTTATTCTAAAAAGCTTCTTGCTATTTTTCCATGTCTAACTTCATCTTCCATAATACTTTTTGCTTCTGGAATTTCCTCTACAAAAGGTCTATACATTTCTTCCCCTTTGTCTTCAGCATCTGCAATCATTGCAAAAATTTTATTTCCTAGCTCTTTATACATTTTTGCTATTTCCTTAGCCCCTTCATCACTTGCAGTTAAAACTTCATCCGTATATTTTCTAAGTATTGCTGCATGTCTGCCTTCATCTGCTGCTAATCCTAATAATTTACTTTTCATATCTTCATTAGGAGCTAATTTTGCTAAAGCTTGATAAACTAACACCCCGTCTAATTCAGCTTGTTGATATTTTAATAATTGTTCTTTTATTTCTTGTTTCATCACACATTACTCCTTTATTCTTTTATTTTTAGATTAACCAATTTAAGTTCTTAATAAAAATACTAAATAATAAAATTTAATTTCGTCAAATTAAACTACTTAAAAAATTAAGTTAAACATTACATTTAACTTAGTTTGTTAGGATTAAACCATATTTTCTAATACGTGTTCTAGTAATTTTTTTAAAGTTAATAGTTCCTCTACATTTCCTCCAACTCTACAAAAGATTTGTTCAGGAACTTTAATTACCTCTTCTTTTAATTCTTTTCCTTCATTAGTCAACTCAACAATAACTACTCTTTCGTCACTTCTATCTCTATACTTTATTATTAGCCCCATTGACTCTAACTTTTTTATTACAGGAGTAAGAGTTCCTGAATCTAAATAAAGTTTCTTACAAAGTTCTTTAATAGTTATTTTTTCATCTTCCCAAAGCACAAGCATTGTTATATATTGGGTATAAGTTAAATTAAATCTATCTAGAAAAGGCTTATATAACTTTATTATTTCTCTAGATGCTGCATATAGTGGGAAACATACTTGATTACTTAATTTTAAACTTTCAAACTTATTCATTCTAATCCCCTTATGTTATGAAAAATTTAATTTGATTCAATTAATATATAAATGATTATATTATTTATAATTATTATTGTCAAATTTCAATAATATTTTTACTTTTTTATTCTAAATAAAATAAGATCCCTTAGATGAATTTAATAACTTACTTACTTTTTAACTTAAAGTAAGATACCCTTAGTCATATAAGTCTTCCTAAAGGTATCTATTTATATATATTTAAAATTAATTACAGAATTATTGTTGTAATGAGTATTCTATTTTCTGAGTATTTCTCTATTAGTCAATCATCTTAATAAATCTTGCAGGATTTCCCGCAACAATACTATTTGCTTCAACATCTTTAGTAACTACACTACCTGCACCAATAATTGCATTTTCTCCAATTGTAACACCTTGTAAGATAGTAGAGTTAATTCCAATCCACACATTATCTTTGATAATTATCGGTTTACAAATTGTTGCACTTCTATTTGTTGGATTAAAATCATGATTAAGTGTAATAAGGTTAACCTTTGGACCAATAAACACATTATCACCAATAGTAATTCCACCTCTATCAAAGAATGTACATAATTGTTGAATTAAAACATTTTTTCCTATTATTATATTTTTACCAAAATCAGTGTAAAAAGGAGGAAATACTCTAAAATTCTTATCTACTTCTTTCCCAATAATTTCACTAAAAATTTCTTTTATTTTTTCTTCGCTATAATTATGATATGAGTTATTTAGTTCATCTGCTAATCTCATTGTCTTTCTAATAGTAGTATATATCTTACTATATTCTGGATCATTAACCGAAATTAGTTCCCCATTTAATTCTCTTTCAAAAATATCTTTCATATTATACCCACCTCACTAATTATTCTTAATTAATAAACACTTTATTTCTTTATAAACTTACTTTCTCTTGCTGCATAACGTTCACCAACGTTAGGATATTTATTAATTAAAGCCTCAATCGCCTTTATATCATCTTCATTTAAAGTAACATCAACAGCCTTAATATTTTCCTCTAAGTATTTAGTTTTTTTAGTTCCTGGAATTGGGATTATATTATCCCCTTGCGCTAATACCCATGCAACTGCTAATTGGGCTGGTGTTATTCCTCTACTCTTTGCATAATCTGCAAATTCATTAATTAGTTTTTGATTATTTTCTAGGTATTCACCATTATATCTTGGTAGATTTTTTCTAAAGTCATTATCTTTTAAACTACTTACATCTATTTTATTTGCAATTAACCCTCTACCAAAAGGGGCAAATGGTACAAAAGTAATTCCAAGCTCTTTGGTAAGTGGTAAAATTTCTTTTTCAACTTCTCTATATAATATTGAATACTCACTTTGAACAGCAGAAATTGGATGAATTTTATGAGCTTTTTTTAAATCCTCTGGTGTACATTCACTTAACCCTAAATATTTAACTTTTCCTTCTTTAACGAGTTTAGCCATTTCTCTAACAGATTCTTCTACTGATACATTTGGGTCAACACGATGTAAATATAATAAATCAATGCAATCTATTTTTAAACGCTTTAATGACTTTTCAACACCTTCTCTAATATGCTTAGGTGAACCATCTAAATATGTGGCTTGTGGATTCTTTATCTCTTTTCCTTCATCAACATCATTACCTGCTCTAAAGCCAACCTTTGTTGCAATAAAGATTTTATCTCTGTTTTCTACTAAAACTTTAGAAAGTAATTCTTCATTATCTCCTGCTCCATAAATATCAGCAGTATCCCAAAAATTAATTCCAAGTTCAATTGAGTGTCTTAAAGTTTTAAGACTTTCTTCATTATTTCTTTCTCCATAAGACATACTCATTCCCATACATCCAAGACCTATTGCTGATAATTCAATATTTGTATTTGCAAACTTTCTATATTTCATTTTATTTCCTCCTATAAACTTAATTAATATATGTAATTATTTATAGTTTTATTTATAAATAATTTGAATCTAAATATTTACTAAAACTTAATTTAAGTATAAACCTTTGTGTTTAGACGAAGGCAATAGTATTTTAAAATATTTTTTGTGGTATAATTTTTAATATTATAATATAGACATAGTATAATAGGGGTGATTTTAATGTATACAGTAAAAGAAGTTGCAAAAATATTAAATTTAACAGAGCATACTATCCGTTACTATGCTAATAATGGTTTAATTCCTACATTAAAAAGAGATAAAAATAATATTAGATTGTTTGATGAAGATTCAGTTAATTGGATTAGTTTTGTAAGACATCTAAAGAATTGTGGAATGTCTATTAAAGAAGTTAAAGAATTTGTTGATTTATGGGTACAAGGTAATTCTACTGTTCCTATCCGTTATGAAATAATATTAGAGCAAAAAGAAAAAACAAAAGAAGAACTTACAGAAGTTCAAAATAGATTAGATAT
>JAUNBX010000071.1 GCA_030526875.1 Clostridium perfringens
GTTTCCTCCTATTATTTTCTTAAATTATTATATCATAGTAATTTTTATTTTTCATTAAATAACTATCTAAAAAAGGTTATCATAAAAGAGAGATAATCATCTTAACTTCTCTTTAGATAACCTTTTATTTCTATAACCTTTTAGCTGCCTCAAAAGCAAGTTTACTTCTTTCACACTCATCATATAAAAGTGATACTTGGTAACAAAGAGGGCTACCCTTCATTTTTTCTGACGCATAGCAAAGACCATTACTTCTTGAATCTAAAAAAGCTTGGTCTATTTGTTCTGGATCCCCTATTAATATTATTTTTGACCCTTCTCCGGCTCTTGTTACTATAGCTTTTACCTGCTTTGGAGTAAGATTTTGTGCCTCATCTATAATAACCCAGTTCCGTATTATACTTCGTCCTCTTAAATAACCTACTGCTTCTGTAGTTATTATCTTGCTTTCAAATAATTGTTCTATTTTATCATTTAATTCCTTTTCATTAGTATATCTATTCTTATCATTGGAATCTATTAAAATTTCTAAATTATCAAATATAGGTCTCATAAAAGGGGCTATTTTATCTCGCTCTGTACCTGGAAGATATCCTATATCTTCATCCATAGTAACATTTGGTCTGCATACTAATACCCTTCTATACTCCTTACTACCATCTTCTAAAATCTTTTTAAGACCAACAGCTAAAGAAAATAATGTTTTAGCAGTTCCTGCAGGTCCCTTTATTATTACTAAGGGAGCTTTATCTGCATCTATTGATAAACACTCAAGCATAAATTTTTGTCCTACATTCCTTGGACTTATACCCATTATGTTTACATTATTTTTATAAAGAAGAGGTACTACTTTTTTTCCATCATATCTTCCTAATGCTGTCTGCTTCTCATTATCATTTCCATGAATTATTAAAAATTCATTTATTGTAAGTTCTGGCTTCTTATAACTATTAGACTTTTTATCATACTCTGTTAAAGCATCTGTATCAATAAATTTATTCTTAAAAAATTTTGACATATCTGAAGATGACATATATACATCACGTCGACCCATATATTGATCTTCCATAGTGGGAACTTCCTCTTCATAGTAATCCTTTGTCATTATTCCAACAGTATCTGCTTTTATCCTTTCAAAAGTATCCTTTGTTATTAAGCAAACATCCTCTCCTTGTTCCATTAAGGCCTTACAAATCTGTATTATTCTATTGTCTGCCTTTTCAATACTCCAAGATTCAGGTATTTTTGTGTTATAGAAACTTGATATAATTTTTAATGTACATCCGTTCTCTATATCCACTCCTTGACTTAATTTTCCCTTTAATCTAAGTTTATCTAGTATTCTAGCTACATTTCTAGCATTCATTCCTAAATCACTATTTACTTTTTTAAAATTATCTAATTCTTCTAAAACTACTTCTGGAATTACTATATTGCTATCTTCAAAAGTAAAAATAGCACCTGGTGAATATAATAAAACATTAGTATCTAGTACATATGTTTTCCTCAAAAATATCACTCCTTTAGAATAAGTATCTTTATAATAATTAAAACAAATTTCTAATTTTAATCTTTATATATAATATTTTTAATAAATCTTTATAATTCCTAAAAGGATATATTTATTTAATATTATATAAACCGAAACTTTATTGCGAGGGTTTAACTTTTATATTATTATATAGTTATATATAAAACTGTGGAGGAATTTATTAATGAAATTATTATTCTTTGATACTGAAACAACTGGAATAAAACCAGGTAGCATATGTCAACTTAGCTACATTTTAACTGATACATCTACAAAACCTCAAACAACTATAGGGAAGAATTTTTTCTTTACTGTTGATGAAATGAATGAAGAGGCTCAAAAGATACATGGTTTCTCTTTAGAAAAATTATATGAATTAAGTAACGGAATGTATTTTGAAGATTTTTTTGAAGATTTTTTAAAAGATTTTATAGAAGCAGACTTTATAATAGGACACAATGTACAATTTGATATAAAATTTTTAAAACATGAACTCTCAGGTCTTGGAGAAGAATTTATCCCTAAAAATGTCTTCTGTACAATGCAGTATTATAAAAATATTTGTAAAATATTAAAATCATCTGGTGACTTTAAAAACCCAAAACTTGAAGAAGTAATTAAGTTTTTAAATATTTCTAAAGAAAAAATAACTGAAACTGCTGACAAATTATTTATGGGAAGTGGAAATTACCATGACGCTAGATTTGATACTGCTGCTACTTATTTAACTGTAATTGAAGGTATTAAAAAAGGCTATATAAAAAGAAACTATTTTTCAGATCTTTTATCTAAATAAAAGACAAACCCCTAGAGTCTTAAACTTTAGGGGTTTATCTTTATATAATATCTATCTATTTAAATTTAATATGAATTTATCTTATACATTAACCTCGCCCTTTATATCTAAAGCATCAGCATTATTCCATAAAATAGGATCTACACAAGTTTTTATAAACTCTACTACTTGCCCTGGAGCTCTTCCTACAAATTTTGTTGGATCTATTACTTCTAATATTTCTTCCTTAGAAAGACCAAAAGATTTGTCATTTATTATTCTTTCAATAAGATCATTATTTAATCCTTCACCCTTTACTCTTTGAGCTGCTGCCATTGAATGAACTCTTATACACTCATGAAGTTCTTGTCTATCTCCACCATTTTTAACAGCCTTCATAAGAATATTTTCAGTAGCCATAAATGGTAATTCATTTTCCACATGAGCTTTAATTACTTTATCATATACTACCATATTTTCAGCAACATTTATATATATGTTAAGTACACCATCTAAAGCTAGAAAAGCCTCTGCTACTGCTATTCTCTTATTTGCAGAATCATCTAAAGTTCTTTCAAACCATTGAGTAGCAGCAGTTATTGCTGGATTTAATGAGTTTACTATAACATATCTAGCTAAAGCACTTATTCTTTCACTTCTCATAGGATTTCTTTTATATGCCATAGCAGAGGATCCTATTTGATTTTTTTCAAAAGGCTCTTCCATTTCTTTCATACTTTGAAGAAGTCTTAAATCATTTGAAAACTTATATGCACTTTGTGCAACTTCTGATAGTGTATTTAAAACTATAGAATCAAATTTTCTTGGATAAGTTTGACCAGTTACTGCAAAACTTCCTTCAAACCCCATTTTATTTGCTACTATTTCATCTAAATTTTTTACCTTTTCTTCATCCCCATTAAAAAGTTCTATGAAACTTGCTTGAGTTCCTGTTGTTCCTTTAACACCTCTTAGTTTGAAAGTGCTTAATAAATGGTCTATATTTTCTATATCCATTGTTAAGTCTTGCATCCAAAGAGTTGCTCTTTTACCTACAGTGGTTAACTGAGCTGGTTGATAATGAGTAAAACCTAAAGTTGGCATATCTTTATACTTAAGAGCAAATTCTTTTAAATGATTTAAAACTGTAACAATTTTTTTCTTTATAAGAACAAGTGCATCTCTCATAATTATTATGTCAGTATTATCTCCAACATAACAACTAGTTGCTCCTAAATGTATTATTCCCTTAGACTCTGGGCATAAAAGACCATAAGCGTAAACATGACTCATTACATCATGTCTTACTTCTTTTTCTTTTTTTATAGCATCGTCATAATTTATATTATAAATATTTTCTTTTAATTTATCTATTTGTTCCTTAGTTATATCTAGGCCTAATTCTTTTTCCCCTTCTGCTAAAGCTACCCATAGCTTTCTCCAAGTAGAAAATTTCATATCGTCTGAAAATATGTATGACATTTCTCTTGAAGCATATCTAGAATTCAATGGTGTGTTATATAGATTTTTCATATAGTAAAACAACCTCCAACGTACAAAACATTTTTTTTCTTTATTATAGTTCGTATTATAACATACTTTATTTCATTTTAAAACTAGATTAATAAACTTTATGTTATTTCCCTTAATTTTTATTTAATATTAAAAGGCTCTAATTATAAATTTTATAATTAGAGCCTTTTTATAACCTTTACTTTAAGGTTATTTTTATATTAGTCTTCTAAAGTTTCTATTAATTTAGCTATTTCTTCTGCTGCTAAAGTTTCATCGTCTCCGCTAGCAGTAACTTTTACAGTTGCATCCTTTGAAACGCCTAATGATAAAACTCCTATTAAGCTCTTAACGTTAGCCTTTTTACCATTAAATTCAAGACTTATATCTGATTTAAAAGAAGAAGCCTTCTTTACTAATAGTGTAGCTGGTCTAGCATGTAAACCTGTTGAATTTTTTACTAAAACTTCTTTAGATATCATTGAATACACCTCTTACTTTCTGTTTTTATAAATTTAAACTTTAATTTTAGAAACTCAGGAATTTTTATCTTCTTAAACAAATATCTTACACTTTTATTAAATATTGTTTTGTAATTGATTCCTATACATATTATTATATCATTTTTCATACATAATTCAATAATTTTTATTTAATTGTCGAAATATTTAAACCTTTAATAAAATTAAAAATTCTATTTAATCCTTTTTCTATATTATCCATAGACGTTGCATAAGATAACCTTATTGAATTATCCTCTCCAAAAGCTATTCCTGGTATAACAACAACACTTTCTTTCTCTAATAATTTTTTACAAAACTCACTAGAACCTTCTATATTATATTTTTTAAGAACCTCTTCTATATTCACTAAAACATAGAAAGCCCCTTTTGGTTCTATATAAGACACATTAGGAATTTCATCTAATAATTTCATCATAGTTTTTCTTCTTCTATCAAACTCATCTTGCATTATTTTCATATCATCTTGTGGCCCTGTTAAGGCTTCTAATGATGCATATTGAGCTATTGAATTTACATTTGATGTTGTATGGCTTTGTATACTATTCATAAGTTTTATAATCTCTTTTTTACCAGCTGCATAACCTACTCTCCAGCCTGTCATAGCATAAGCCTTTGATAAACCATTTATAACTATTGTTCTATTAAAAGCATCCTCACTTAAACTTGCTATACTTATATGTTTGTTAGTACCATATATAAGTTTTTCATACATTTCATCTGATATTATATACAGGTCATATTTTTTAGCAAAATCAGCTATTTCTATTAATTCTTCTTTACTATAAATAGAACCTGTAGGATTATTTGGAGAATTTAGTACTATAGCTCTAGTTTTATTAGTTACATATTTCTCTAAATTTTTATAATTTACTTTAAAATCCTCTTCTCTATTTGTTTCAACAAATACAGGAATACCATCATTTAATTTTACAAGTTCTGGGTAACTCACCCAGTAAGGTTTAGGTATTAAGACTTCATCTTTTGGATTTAGAATAGCAGCAAATACATTAAATAAACACTGTTTGCCACCAGTTGAAACAATAATATTTTCAACTTCATACTTTAGTCCGTTATCTTTATAAAGTTTTTTAGCTATTGCATTTTTAAGTTCTACTATACCTGATACTGCCGTATACTTAGTTTTACCTTCATTCATTGCAAGAATTGCAGCATTAATAATATTTTGAGGAGTATTAAAATCTGGTTCCCCTACACCAAAACTTATAACATCAACACCTTTTGCTTTAAGTTGCCCCGCTTTAGCTGTAAGTGCTAGAGTTATAGATGCTTCCATATTTAATGCCTTTTTAGATAAATTCATAGGAAAAAATCCCCCTTCTTATTGCTATTTTTTATATGTTTATTATAAAATGTTTTTAGTTAAGATATGTATTTAAATTATTTTAAACTTAAATTATCTAACTAAATTTAATATATCACTTTTGATTTTCAAAGTAAATTATATATTTAAATTAAAATAAATCACTCTATAAGATAATTGAATTTTCTAAAAAATTATCTCGTAGAGTGAATTAAAGTTTAAAACCTTTACATTTTATCTAGGTTGAACTATAAGTTTTATAGCAGTTCTACTTTCACCATCTATTTGTATATCAGTAAAAGCAGGTATACAAACTATATCTTTTCCACTTGGTGCAACAAACCCCCTTGCTATAGCTATTGCCTTTACAGCTTGATTTATAGCACCTGCACCCACTGCTTGTATCTCAACAATATTTTTTTCTTTAATTATTGCAGCTAGTGCACCTGCTACAGAATTAGGGCTTGACTTTGTTGATACTTTTAATACTTCCATTTCTTTTCCTCCTACTGATTCTTAATAAAGCATACGTTTTCATCTTTTTTGTAACGTATATATATATTATATATATTTATATTCTATAAAAAAACATAAAATCCTTTTTCTAATTTAAAATTATATAACAAAAAATACATCTTACAAAAAGATGTATTTTTAAAATGCAATAAACTATTTTGCATAATCTACAGCACGTGTTTCTCTTATGACATTTATTTTAATTTGTCCAGGATACTCTAATTGCTCTTCTATATTTTTAACAATATTTCTTGCCATTTCAACAGCACCTGCATCATCAACTTGATCTGGTTTGACCATAATTCTAATTTCTCTTCCAGCTTGAATTGCATATGACTTTTCTACACCTTCATATGAAGTAGCTATTTCCTCTAATTTTTCTAATCTTTTTATATAAGCTTCTAAAGTTTCTCTTCTAGCTCCTGGTCTAGCTGCTGATATAGCATCTGCTGCCTGAACAAGAACAGCTTCTAAAGTTTGCATTTCTACATCGCCATGATGGGCTGAAATAGCATTTACTACTGCTGGAGATTCATGATATTTTTTCGCAAGATCTCCACCTATTAAAGCATGTGGTCCTTCATATTCTTGGTCAACACCTTTACCGATGTCGTGTAAAAGTCCTGCTCTTCTAGCTAAATTAACATCTAAGCCTAGTTCAGATGCCATTAATCCTGCTAAATATGCAACTTCAATAGAATGTTTCAATACATTTTGTCCATAGCTAGTTCTATATTTTAATCTTCCTAAAAGTTTTATTACTTCTTGATGTAGTCCATGGACACCAGTTTCAAAGGTTGCTTGTTCCCCTTCTTCTTTAATATTATTTTCTACATCTTTTGTAGCCCTTTCTACCATTTCTTCAATTCTAGCTGGATGTATTCTTCCATCTACAATTAATTTTTCTAAGGCTATTCTTGCAATTTCCCTTCTTATTGGATCAAAACTTGATAAAATAACAGCTTCTGGAGTATCATCTATTATAAGATCAACTCCTGTTAGAGTTTCTAATGTTCTTATATTTCTTCCTTCTCTACCTATTATTCTACCCTTCATTTCATCATTAGGTAATGCAACAACATATACTGTAGACTCTGAAACATGATCTGCAGCACATCTTTGGATTGCATTTGTTATTATTTCTCTAGCTCTTTTATCTGCTTCTTCTTTAGCTTTAGATTCAACATCTTTTATCATTATTGCAGCTTCGTGTTTTACTTCTCTATTAACTTGATCTAGCAAAATCTTTCTAGCTTCATCTGTTGTAAGATTTGAAATTCTTTCAAGTTCATTTCTTTGTTCTTCATAAAGAGATTTAACGCTGTTTTCAACATTTTCTATCTCAATAACTTTGCTATTAAGACCTTCCTCTTTTTTTTCTAACAAATCACTCTTTTTATCTATAGATTCTTCTCTTTGCAATAATCTTCTTTCTAATCTTTGAAGTTCATTTCTTCTCTCACGAGATTCTTTTTCTAAATCATTTCTTAGTTTATGAGCCTCTTCTTTAGCCTCTAATATAACTTCTTTTTTTAAGGCTTCTGACTCCTTTTTTGCGTCTTCTAAGACTCCCTCAGCTTCCTTTTGTAGGCTTTCAACTTTATTTTTTGAAGCCTTATTTATCATAGTATACTGAATGAAGCCTACTACTACTAATATAATAATTGCTATAACTACTGCTATAATTATACTTATACCCATATGAACACCTCCTTGTATAATATTATTTCGTAAAATATAAATATTTATAGAAAGGTGTCATAATATATTCTCACTGTAATTCTTATTGAACATGATAAACCAGTATTTGTTATTATTGTATAGTAAATTTATCTTTGTGTCAAGGTGCTATAC
>JAUNBX010000018.1:0-2259 GCA_030526875.1 Clostridium perfringens
CCAAATATCTTATCTGCAACTAAAGCTGCTGGCACTGGAACTTTAGCTAATTCACTTGCTGGAAGCACCCAAAGATAAGCTAAGTTTATAGCTATGTAAAGAGCCATAACTATTGATATTCCTCCAATTATAGCTTTTGGTAAATCTTTTCCTGGATTTTTAAGTTCTCCTGCTATTGAACCTATATTTATCCATCCATCATAAACAAATAAAGTGGCTATAAGTACTTGACCAAATGCAACTCCAAAACTTGTTCCACTTCCAAGGATTGGTGAAAGTATTGGGTTTGTTCCTGTTCCCTTTATAAACCCAAAAATTATAAGTATAACTATAGGTACTACTTTGCAAGCTGTTGAAATACTTTGAACAAGACTTCCAAACTTAGCATCTAATAAATTTAAAATAGTTACAATTGCTATCATTATTATGGCTATAATAGCTTTTAAACTATCATCCCCTATCATCTGACAAAACTGTTCAGAAAACATTACAGCTAATGCTGCAACTGTTCCTGGATAATACAAAACAACTTGCATCCATCCTGTTAAGAAAGAGAGTTTTTCACCCCACATTTCTCTTATGTATATCATCATGCCACCGGTTTCAGTTATAGAAGCTGCAGCCTCTGCCACTGTAAGCCCTGCACATAATGTTATGATTCCACCTATAATCCAAGCTATTATTCCAAGACCTGGTGCTCCATTTGTTGCAGTATATATTGCTTCTGGTTTAAAAAATACTCCCCCACCTATAACAATACCTACTACTATTGATAGTGCAGTAAAAAGTCCCATTGTCTTTTTAAGATCTTGCTCCATTGTTCTTCTCCTTAATCCTTAGTTTAAAATCTTAGATACGTATAGAGATTTATGTTTTAAATCACTTTTCTAATATATTATATTATATTTTTATCAAAAAACATATTAATTCCTAACGAAAAAAGAGTTAATTAAAAAGATAACAACTTAATTAAACAACTCATTATGTTTTCTTTTATAAAAGTATTAAAGTGTTAATTATCCACTGATTTTTATTGAAAATATTTCATTGTAAGTTAAATATATGTTTATATAAATTTACTTATCTATCCTTAAATTTAATAGCCTAATAGGTAATAAGTTAATATTATGTATTATATAAAAAAAGTGAGGTTAATTATTCTATGAATAGTTATATAATTTTATTAAATGACCCTAATTATTTAAGTGATTTTAAAAATTATTTAAAAATAAATAATATTCCCCTTAAATTCTCAAGTGATGATTCTTTAATTTTTATAGTAGAAACTACTTCTAAAAATATAGCTTTTATAAATTCCTTAAATTATGTAGATATAGTAACAAAAGATTTTAGATTTTCTTTACCTGACCCCATTGATGATTTTAAAAGAGTTAAGGATTATGGTAAAAATAGATCTTTAAATTGTACTAAAAGTTCTACTCCTTCTTATAAAAATTGGGGATTAAATGCAATCTCTGCCCCTTGTCTATGGAATAAAAATATAACAGGTGCTAAAGTAAATGTAGCTGTCTTAGATAGTGGTATATCTAAACATAGTGATTTTACTGTAAAAGCCTCAGTATCTTTTGTAGAAAACGAAACACCTGAGGATAAAGATGGTCATGGAACTTTTGTAGCCGGTATTATAGCAGGCAAAAATCCAAATATTAATTCTTTTGGTGTTTCCTATGATTGTAATTTATTTAGTGTTAAAATTTTAGATAATAATGGCTCTGGACATCTTATTTCCTTAATAGAGGGTATAATTTGGTGTGGTGATAATAATATTCAAGTAGCTAATATGAGCATAGGGTTTAATGTAGCATTAGATACCTTATCTATTACTTTACTAGAATCTGCAATAAATTATTCAAATAATAAAGGTTGCATTTTTGTTGCAGCTTCTGGCAATGAATCTAGTGATACCTTGGATTACCCCGCTGCAATTAGCTCTGTAATTTCTGTAGGGGCTATTAATTCTTCTTATGAAAAAGAAGAATTTTCAAATTATGGCCCTGGTCTTGATTATGTTGCTCCAGGTTCTAATATATTTAGTACCTATTTAAATAATTCCTATGCATTAGCTAGTGGTACATCTATGTCAGCTCCCCACGTAACAGGTCTTATAGCTTTACTTTTAAGCGAAGATCCTTTAAGAACACAAGAGGATATTAAATCTATTCTAAATAAGCATTCTATAGATTTAGGTGACGCAGGTTATGATTTAAAATATGGAAATGGCTTAGTTAATATTCCTTG
>JAUNBX010000018.1:2359-42660 GCA_030526875.1 Clostridium perfringens
TAGGTGACGCAGGTTATGATTTAAAATATGGAAATGGCTTAGTTAATATTCCTTGTTTAGATTAAATTAAAAGGTAGATCTTATAAAAACTATAAGATCTACTTCTCTTTATTTTTAACAATATACTTTAAATTATAGCATTATATTTAAATTAATACATATTATTAATATTTCTTTTATATAAACTTGTATTTAACCCTTAGTAACACCCTTAAAAGTATATGTATTTCTTAAATACCTCAATTTTTATTGTATATTTTTAATAAAATTCATATTAATTTGTTACTTTTTTGTAAACACACACTTTACATTTTTCGACTTGTCGGATTATTTTATAAGTATTAAATAATCCGATAAAATATACTTCTTCTAAATGTAGATATATAGCTATTTTTTTTAATATTTTTAAATCTATATATACTAACTATAGTTTGTATATATTTTTCATATTTTGAATTTATTTAAAACAATATTTTTCATAAATATTGTTTTAAATACAAAAAATTTCTATTAACCTTTTAATCATTTACTCATTATTCACATTTTATAAACTTTACAACTAAATCTATTTATTGTAACATATTACCTGTAAGGGCAAACAAATTTAAATATTAAGAATTTTCAGTTTTTAATTATTTTAATTTTTAGTTCTTAAATAGATGTTTGCTATATATTAATTTAAATATACAAAATTTAAAGCAAGTTGTTATATGAAAATATAATCAACTAATTAAAGGGGGGAGTTTAAGGCAAATATATTAATATTTTTATATTAAAATAAATTTGAAGTTATGTATTTTCTTGTGTGACTTTTAATTTATTATTTGCCATTATTTATGATTAAGAATAATTTAATAAAAACAATGATAGTTATGGGTTTAATTACAGGAGTTAGTAGTTCAGTACCTTGTTTTGCATCTACTTTACCAAGTGCACAAACTACATCTTCTAGTTATGCATCAGCCTCAACTTACTCTACAGGTACAATTTTTGATGTTAACACTTATTTAAATGTTAGAAGCGGTGCAAGTAAATCTTATAGCATTATTGGAAAGCTTAAAAACAACCAACAAGTAACTATAACAGGTGAAAATGGAAACTGGTATCAAATTAATTATAATGGTTCAACAGGATATGTTAGTAAAGATTATGTAACTTTAGGCAGTTCTAGTAGTTCTAATTCTTCAAGTACAACAACTACTACTACAACTACTACAACAACTACATCTAGTTCTAGCTCAGGTTACTTAAAAACATTAACAATGAATGCTACAGCTTACACTGCAACTGGAAATAAAACAGCCACTGGAGTTTGGCCATCAAGAAATGCTAGTGGCATAAGTACTGTTGCTGTTGATCCAAATATTATACCACTTGGAACTAAGCTTTATATTGAAGGATATGGCTATGCTGTAGCTGCTGATACTGGTGGAGCTATCAATGGTAACAAAATAGACTTATATATGAACAGTAACTCAGAATGTATAAATTTTGGTCGACAAAATATTACAGTTCATATAGTTGCTTATCCTGGACAATGGTAAAATGATAATTTAAAATTAACTTAATAAAATTTAATATATAAAACAAGACAAGCCTACTAATTTTACTAGTAGGCTTGTACTTTATGTATAATAAATTTAAATTTTATTCACATATATATTTTATATTATCACATTATGCAACTTTTGGACTTATCATTCCAAATACCATAGCCATATGTGAAACTATAAGATATCCTGCAAGAAGGTAGAAACGTATTTTTAACTTTTGTTCAAAAGTTTTATGCCTGCATATTGCCTTAATTTCCATTAACGCAATTGGAAGAAGAAATACTATACCACCTACATAAGAAAACATTGCAACTACATCTATCCACTTATGCCATGTACCTGTTTGTATAACCGGTACTACTATAGTACAAAAAACATAAATAGATATTATTGAAAAATAAAATCCACCTAAAATACCTGTAATCCTATTTACTTTTCTTGCCCCACAATTCTCCGTTCTTTTAGATATTACTAAAAGTTCTGTAATTGTAAGAGTTTCTGCAAAAATTATAGGTATAGCCATAAATAAAATTACTCCCCATGGCTCCCACTGAGACATCATAAGCATATAATGAGTCATATCCATAAAAAATTCCTCCTAAGTTTATAAAATATATAATATCCTAAGCACCCCACCCCTAGGGGGTGCTTACATATTTATTATATATTTTCCTTAGAGTTTGTCAACTACGATTAATAAAATTTATACAAAACTAATTCTAATGATGAATTTTTGCTATATTTATTAAAATGTTAACGTTATTAAAATCATTTATGTAAAATTTTTTTTTATTAATATTTATAATGATTCCTTAATGCTAAATATTAAAGTTAATTTAATGATATTTAAAAAGGCTGCTAAAATCTTTAGCAACCTTTTTTCTTATTTACTAAGTTCTATAAATCTTTCAATATCTTCCTCAATAGTTTTTAATGAACTTTTCCAAAATATTTTATCATGTATATCAATTCCAATGGACATTGTTACATCTGCTATATTATTTTTTCCTGTAATTGAAAGTAATTTTTCATAATCCTTTGAAAACTCTTTCCCTTTTTCAAGATACTTTGCATACAGTCCTTTTGCAAATAAAAGTCCAAACGCATAAGGGAAATTATAAAAACTAAAATGTGCATAGTAGTAATGAGGTTTCCATGTCCACATATATGGATGAAGATAGTTTTCATCTAATCCATCTCCATAAGCTTCCTTTTGTGCTTCAATCATAAGTTCTTTTATTTTTGAAACACTTAAAGCACTTTCTCTTCTGTTTTCAAAAAATCTTTTTTCAAATAAAAATCTAGAATATATATCTACTATTACCTGAGTGCATCCTGAAATTTCAGCTTCTAAAATAGCTAATGCCTCTTCTTTAGAAGCCTCTTTAACAGCTGCCTTTTTAATTATAGTCTCACAAAAGGTTGATGCAGTCTCAGCTATTGGCATAGGATAGCTAGAATTTAAAATACTCTCTCCTTTTAAACATTCACCATGAAATCCATGACCTAACTCATGAGCTAATGTTATTACATCTTTTAAGCTATTTCCATAATTTAATAAAAATCTACTTTCTCCTATAAAATGAAGATTAGAGCAAAAAGCTCCCCCTACCTTTCCTTCTTTAGGATAAACATCTATCCATGAGCTATCTATAGCCTTTCTTGCAAAATTAGCTAAATTATCACTAAAGGTTCTAAAATTCTTTTCAACAAAGTCTGTGCCCTTTTCATAAGGAAAACTCATATCACACTCTACAACAGGTGCATATATTTCATAAAAAGGCAATCCATTATTATATCCTAAAATCTCAGCTTTTCTCTTTAAATACTTTCTAAATATAGGCAAACTCTCTTTCATAGCATCCATCATTGCATTTAAAGATTCTTCATCCATTCTAGAATCAATAAGACTTTTATCTAATGGAGATTTATATCCTCTAAGATCACAAACTGTTAAAACTTCTCCCTTTATACCATTTAAACATGCAGCTAATGGTTCTTCTATCTTTTTATAAGACTCAATTTCTGCTTCATAAGCCTTCTTTCTTATTTCTTTATCTTTATTATTTGCCATTGTTAAAACTTTTGTTAAAGGTAGTTCATCATCTTTTCCATCTACTTCTATGTTAACCTTTAAAGTAGATATTAAAGTATTTTTAAGCTTTGCAAAAGCATTAGACCCGGTGTTTTCCATATTAGCAATTATATTTTCCTCTGAACTACTTAAAGTGTATCTACTATCTTTAACTATACTTTTTAATATAAATTCATGTTCTTTTAAAACCTTGGATTCCTTTATAACTGATTCTATATTATGAACTTTACTAATCCACTTTTCTAAATTAGTAAATGCTTCTACGCATTTTGTAAGCTTCTTATCTAAGATATCAGAATACTTTAATGCTTCTTTGTTTTTAGTATCTGTACTTAAATTTAAATGAATAAAAGAACCTAATCTATTTGAAATATTTCTAAATTCTGATAATCTTTTTATATATTCTTCAAGTTTAATTTTTTCATTATCATGACTTTTTATAACCTCTTTACACCAAGAATTTAATTCTTCTATATTCCTATCTAGCCTCTCTAAATCACTTTTAAAATCCTCATCTTCGAAAGAAATATATATATCTTTTAAGTTCCAATTTAACTCCACTTATCACCACTCCTTTTTTGTTAATTAGTTAATTCTAAATTATTTTGTCAATTCCTTTGTAAAATATGATTTTTTTTAATAAATTTATGTTTCACTAAAGAATCTGCTTAATTTTTTTCATATTTATTGAATATTATGTAAGTATGAGAATATAAAAAAATCATGAGTTTAAAACCCATGATTTATATATTTCTATATTAAGCTAATTTAGATTTAGCAACTTCTACTAAGTCTGAGAAAGCTTTAGCATCATATATAGCGATTTCTGATAGCATTTTTCTGTTTACATCAACACCTGCTAATTTTAATCCATACATGAATTTTGAGTATGAAAGACCATTTATTCTTGTAGCAGCGTTTATTCTTGCTATCCAAAGTCTTCTATAATCTCTCTTTTTTAATCTTCTTCCAACGTAAGCATTTCTTAATGCTCTTATTACTGATTCGTTAGCAGTTCTAAATAATTTGCTCTTTCCTCCGTAATATCCTTTTGCAAGTTTTAATACTTTTTTATGATTTTTACGGCTATTTACAGCCCTTTTAACTCTTGCCATGTTTCAATTCTCCTCCTAGGTATATATTATAGATATGGTAATAATTTTTTCATAGTTTTTTCTTGAGTAACTGAAACATATCCAGTTTTTCTTAAGTTTCTTTTTCTCTTTTGGCTCTTTTTAGTTAATATATGGCTTTTGAAAGCTTTAGCTCTCTTTAATTTTCCTGAACCTGTTTTCTTAAATCTTTTTGCTGCACCTCTATGAGTTTTCATTTTTGGCATTATAAAATTCTCCTCTCAAGTTACGCCTTTTTAGGACCTATAATCATGTACATATTTCTACCTTCTTGTTTAGCTGGTTTTTCAACTATACAAACATCATCTAGTTTTGAAACAAAATTTTGAAGGATCTTTAATCCCATATGACCTAATTGAGCTTCTCTACCTTTGAATCTAACGGTAATTTTTACTTTATCACCATCTAATAGGAACTTTCTAGCGTTTTTAGCTTTAATTGCAATGTCATTTTCTTCAATAGTAAGACTGCATCTTATTTCTTTAAGTACAGTTACCTTTTGATTCTTTTTAGCTTCTTTTTCTTTTTTAGATTGCTCATAAACAAATTTGCCTAAATTCATTATTCTACAAACTGGTGGCTTAGCAGTTGGTGAGATCATAACTAAGTCAAGTTCACTTTCATCTGCTATTTTTTGAGCATCTCTTGTAGCCATTACTCCTAATTGACTTCCATCATTAGCAATAACTCTTATTTCTTTTTCTCTTATCTTTTCGTTGATTATAAATTCTTTTTTTATACTTTCCACCTCCAAAAATACAATGTTATAATAAATGACTTTAAGCCTTAAAGCTTAAGTCTAAGCTTAGTGTTTCCCAAAATTATTACCTTAACTAGCTATTTTGCTGTAAGGTGGGAATTACTTTCCACTTCACCTAAACCATTTTATCATTAAATTAGAATTTTATCAAACTTTAATTGTTAAATTTTTAAATTTATCTTTTATCTCCTCAATGGCTTCCTTTGCTGCATTATCTATACTTCTTAACTTACTAATATCTAAAACTATTGGTTTTTCCATATTACTGTAATCAAAAGAATCTAAAAACTTTTTAGATGTAGCAAAAAACAAATGTCCTTCTATTTTATATGTAACTTCATTATTAATAATTTCTTTTTCTACTTTTATATTTGCCATTTTATACATTAAAACTAATGCATTTATTACTATTCCTAAAATTACACCTATTGCAAGGTTTTGAGTTATTAAAACAGTAATTACAGTAACTATCATAATAGCTGTATCTATAATAGGTATTTTGCGTATTTTTTTCACTGAATCCCAATTAAATGTTGTTATAGATATCATAATCATAACAGATATTAAAGCTGCTATTGGTATTTGCACTACATAGCTACTAAAAATAGATACTAAAGCCATTAAGGTTATTCCTGCAAAAAGAGTTGAAAGTCTTGTTTTTGCCCCTGACTTACTATTTATAGTAGATTGACCTATAAGGGCGCACCCTGCCATTCCACTAAAAAAACCTGCTACTATATTCCCAAGACCTTGGGCCATAGCTTCTCTATTTTTATTACTTTCATCTCCAATTATTTCATCAAGACTTTGTGCTGTAAGTAAACTTTCTACACTTCCAACTATTGCAAGAGAAAAAGCATAAGGAATTACAATCATAAGTGTATTTAAATTTATAGCAACCTTTGGTAGTGAAAAAGGCGGAAGCCCTGCACTTATATTGCCTAGGGTGCCAAGGTCTGGAACCTTTATATTAAATATCATAACTATTGCTGTAACAATAATTATAGCCATTAAATTTTGCGGTATCTTTTTAGTTATTAAGGGGAATAAATATATTACTCCAAGACCTATTAAAACTAATATGTACATTATATATGATTGCCCTTTAAAAAAGTGTAATTGATCTACAAAAAGCATTATTCCTAAAGAATTTACAAATCCATACATAACTGATTTTGGTATAAACCTTAAAAGATTTCCTATTTTAAATATTCCAAATAAAACTTGAATTATTCCTGTAGCTATAGTTACTATTCCTACATATTCTATTCCATAATTTTTTGCAACAACAACTAAAACAAGAGCCATAGACCCTGCTGCTGCTGATATCATAGCCTTTCTTCCCCCCATAAAAGCAACTATTATGGACATACAAAAGGTTGTATAAAAGGCTACCATAGGACTAAGGCCTACCATTATAGCAAATCCAGCTGTCTCTGGAATCATTGAAAGCCCTACCACAAAACTTGAGAGCAAATCAACTCTTATGTTGGAAAACCAATCCTTTTTTATAGTTTCTAACAAAAAAACTCACTCCTTTTTATCTATAATTTTATCTTTTGTTTTATCTTTTTTTAATATGTACATACCTTTATTTATTATTAATAAATTTTATAAATATTAAATTAATAATATCATATTTTAATTATTATTAAAATTAATTTAGTCCAATTATTATAAAAATTAATAACATCTAAAATCTTATATTTTATTTAATTTGGTTTAATTTTCATAAATATTATAACAATTTATAAATTGGTTTCATCCTAAATACCTTTTCTAGCCTAGTAGAAATAGACAAAAAAATCTTAATTATTATATATTTTTACTTTTCTTTACATTGACTTATATTTTCTTTAATAATATAATTAAGTCAATAAAACTAATGAGTTTTCTAAAAAACTTATAAGTTTTATGAGTTACTAAGGAGATTTACATATGAGAGCACTTACTGAAAAGAAAAAAGATATCATGGATGCTACACTTCATTTATTTTCTGTAAATGGATATACTGAAACATCTATGCAAGATATTGCAAGTTATTGTAATATATCTAAAGCAACTATTTATAAATTTTTTAAATCTAAAGAAGAGCTTTTAGCCTATATTGTTAAGTATTTGCATGAAGAAACCATAAATATATTAAATGAAATAAATTCTAATAATTCTTTAAATTCTAAAGAAAAGTTTGAAAAGAAAATATTTCTTTTATTTAATGATTTCGTTAGTAAAAAAGACTTTGCAATGAGCTTAATAGAAAGCGATAAATCATTTAAAAATACTGTAGTTGAGGATGCCTTTGATAACGGAAAAAAGTTATTTTATAGCTGGCTTAAAGATGCTATTTGTGAGTACTTTGGTGATAGCGTTAACTCAATTATTTTAGATTTAACTTGTGTTTTAAATGGTATTCTTAGAGAATTTATTACTGCATCAATGTTTGATAAGTTGATAATTGATGATTTTAATAAATTAAGCACATTTATTGTAGATAGTTTAATTGCAGTACATGAATTTCATATTAATGAAGAGCCTATAATTAAAGAAAATTGTCTAAAATTCTTATCAGAAAATGATAAATTTGAAAGAGATAAAAATATATTATTTGATAAGTGGCATAATTTTATTTTAAAATCGAAAAATATAATAAACTTACATGATTTAGACAATAAAGATGATATTTTAAACAGCTTAGAACTTCTAGATGAAGAATTTAATAAGAAAGAAGATGCTAGGTATTTTTTAGTTAATGCACTTTTTCTTTATTTAAAAAACGTTGAACTTTTAAGCTCTGAAATAAATATTTTACAAATAATTTGGACAAAATTAAATGGGAGGAAAATTTAATGAACGTAGAACTTAAACGTAATCGCTGGGTTGTAGTATCTGTTCTTTTACTTGGTGCAATAATTGCCTTTTTAAATGAGACAGCTTTAACTACAGCATTAGCTACAATAATGAGAGACTTACATATAAGTGCTGATAAGGGGCAATGGCTTACAACTGCCTTTATGCTAGTATCTGGTATAATGATTCCTATGACAGCATTTTTAATAGATAAGTTTTCTACAAGACAACTTTTCTTTATAGCTATGGGTTGTTTTGCTCTTGGAACTATTTTAGGAGCTTTTGCTATAAACTTTGATATGCTTTTAATAGCTAGAATAATTCAAGCTATTGGTGCTGGAATTATGATGCCGCTAACTCAAGTAGTATTCTTATATATATTTGCACCTGAAGAGAGAGGTTCTGCTATGGGTATTTTGGGAATAGTTATTTCCTTTGCACCTGCAATTGGACCAACTCTTGCTGGATGGATAGTGGTTCATTTTGCTTGGAGAGATATCTTCTTTATGTCTTTCCCAATTGCAATTTTAGACTTAATTTTAGCATTCTTTATTCTTGAAAATGTTAAAGAGGCTGAAAAAGCTAAAATTGATATACTATCTGCAATAACATCTGCTATAGGGTTTGGTGGTCTTTTATATGGATTTGGTAATGTAGGAAGCTACAGCTTTACAAATCCTGAAGTTTATATTCCTCTACTAGTAGGTTGTGTATCACTTATATACTTTGTTATAAGACAAGTTAAAATACTAGATACTCCATTTTTAAACTTAGCAGTACTAAAAAATAAAACTTTTACTTTAAGTACTTTAATAGTTCTTATAGTATTTGCAGGATTTTTAGCTAGTGAAACTATTTTACCTTTATATATTCAAGATGCAAGAGGATACTCTGCTTTTGACTCAGGACTTACACTTATGCCTGGTGCTATAGCAATTGGTATAATGAGCCCTATTACTGGTAAATTATTTGATAAATATGGTGGAAGATTATTAACTTTAATTGGTTTAACATGTACAACAGTTGGAACATTCGCCCTTGCAACTTTAAGTACAACTACACCACTATATTTTGTTACAGTTGTATATACCTTAAGATTATTTGGAATAGGTATGTTTATGATGCCACTTACAACTATGAGTTTAAATGTATTAAAGAAGAGTTTATATTCCCATGGGGCTGCTGTAAGTAATACTTTAAGACAAATAGTTTCATCTATAGGAACTGCTCTTTTAGTTGCTGTTATGACCTTTGCTGCAAACCACAGTGGAATTAAAAATTCAGTTCAAGCAACAATTCATGGAATGAATGTATCATTCTTTATTGCAGGAATTTTCACTTTAATAGCCTTAATAATAGCATTCTTTGTTGTTAAAAATAATTATACTATTGAACGTGAATAAAATTTATAATATGAAAAACAACCCTAGATATTTAATTGTCTAGGGTTGTTTTTTATTCTTATCCCCCCTTCCCTATGTATAATAATCACTCTTTTGCTACATATTAATTATAAGGTTAAAAAGATAAAATTAATTATTTTATAATAAATGAACTTTGTATAAATTTGTTAAATATATGGGAGGACTGAATTTATGAACAGTAAATACAATGATTTACTAGACATTCTTATAAAAGCCTATTACAATGATAATTTTGATGAAACTTTAGATAAAATTATAACTTGTCATGAAAAATCTCCTCAAGAAACTTTTGAAATAATAACATCTCTTTGTGGTGTTACTGTACCCTTTGATAATAATTATAAATATAATCTTAAAAAAGCTATAACAAGATATACTGCTGATAAAAAAATAGTAGAAAAAATCAAAAGTAGATGTTCTGATAGCTGCTTAGCTAATGAAAAAGGTGAATTTGAGTGTCAAATCCATTGCCCTTTTGATGCCATATTTTATAACCCAGAAGAAAAAACTACAATGATTGACTATAGTCTTTGTGAAAGCTGTGGAAGATGCATTGACGCCTGTAAGGATGGTAAATACTTAGATAAAGTTGAAATACTTCCTATTGTTGATCTTATAAAAAATAATAAAACTGTAATTGCTTGTGTTGCTCCTGCTATAATTGGCCAATTTGGACCAACTGTAACTTTAGATATGTTAAGGGAAGCCTTTATAAAAATAGGTTTTTCAGATATGATAGAGGTTGCCTTTGCAGCAGATGTTTTAACAATAAAAGAAGCTTACGAATTCAATAGACATGTAAGTGATCCTGAAAAAGATTTAATGATAACATCTTGCTGTTGCCCTATGTGGGTTGGTATGTTAAAAAAGGTCTATCACGATTTAGTCCCTGATCTTTCTCCTTCTGTTTCTCCTATGATAGCAGCTGCTAGAATAATAAAAAATATAAATAAAGAAGCTAAAATAGTTTTTGTTGGCCCATGTATTGCTAAAAAAGCTGAAGCTAAGGAAAAAGATTTAATTGGAGATGTTGATTTTGTCCTAACCTTTGAAGAAGTAAATACTATTTTTAAGTCCTTAGATATTCATCCTCATGCTTTAAGGGGAATTCCATCTAAAGATTATGTATCAAGAGGTGGGCGCCTTTATGCTCGAACTGGTGGTGTTTCTAAAGCTATTTCAGACGTTATAGAGGAGGTGTACCCTGAAAAGTTTAAATTACTAAAAACAGCTCAAGTTCATGGAGTTAAAGAGTGTAAAAAAATTCTTGATGATGCCCTTCATGGAAAATTAGATGCAAACTTTTTAGAAGGTATGGGATGTGTTGGTGGATGCGTTGGAGGGCCTAAAGCTTTAATTCCTGCAAATCAAGGAAAAGTTTTTGTTGATAACTGTGCCTTTGATTCTGCTATAAAAATGCCTCTTCATAGCGAAACTACAGAAAAAGTGTTAAAAACTTTAGGTATAAATTCTATTAATGATTTTGATGATCCTAAAAAAGGTGAAATTCTTCATAGAGAATTTAATTAAATCTAGAAATAAGAGTAAAGCTATCTTAAATTTTAATCTTTAAGATAGCTTTACTCTTATATTTTAATTGCTATATTTTTCTATTGAATCTTTAACCCTTTCTAAATCTTTTTCATCAAAAAAATCTAGTTTTTCTATATCATCTAATATTTCACCTTTATTCATACCTGTAAGCCAAGAAGCATTTATAAACATATCCTCTACTGCATACTTATCAACATAAAGATGTAACATATACCTTTCTCTTAAAAGGTCTAATATTTCCTTATACATCACTCTAAAGTCACCTCTAACTAAGGCACTTCTTGAATGGTTAAAGCACTGTAACATATAATTTAAATAACCTTGTTTATTATAAACTCCATCAGTCCATGATAAAAGTCTAGCCTTAGCAAGAACCATTGTATTTTTGCTTTCTATAACCTCTTCTATAACTTCTGCTTGTTTTTCTTTTGGAAGGTCATGGAAGTTTAAAAGCATTCTTCTTAGATTAATTTCTTTAAGTTCCTTTGACAGATCTTCAACTACATTATTTAAACTTTGACTTAATTTTTCTAAAGTATTAACATCATTATTTTCAAATATTTCTTTATTAGTTATATTCTTTACTCTTTGAACAGAATCTTCTTCATCCTTAGATACACTTCTTCTTTCTATAAAAGACTTTATAAGAGTTTTTATTTTCTTTGTTACTCTTAAATTTTCTTCTTCTTTATTTTCTATGTCCTTTATATTTTGAAAATTTCTTGGAAGAATTATCCCTTCATTTATTGTAAGGTAATTTTCTTCATATCCTTCTAATGTTACATTTAAATTCAAAAGACTATCTATAAAATTTATAAATTTTCTAAACTCTAAAAGTAAATCCCTAAGATCTCCTTCTAAGAATTTCAAAGCATCATTTTCTTCATTTAATACATAACAGTTTCTATCAATTTCTCTAAAATCTATTTCCATATCATAAAAATATCTTAAAAATATATTTCCAATATCATAATTTTTAAATACAATAGCATCCACCATATCCTGTGAATTAAATATATTGCTAAGCTTTCCTCTTTTGCAAAACTTACCGTCTTTAATAGTTTTTACTCTATACTCCCCTAAAATCTGTCTATCTTCTGCTGAAAACTTACTATCAAAGTAAAGCTCTATACATTCTTTTATATATAAAATTCTTATATCTTGAGCTTTTTCCGCTTTTGCAAGTTTAAGGCAATATTCTTTGTTTTCTAAAAAATTTTCTTTAATCTTTTCATAGACTAAATTTACAGTATGTTTATTACTATTTCCTAAAGATATTAGATATAAAAATGTATCATCATCTTCATAATATTTTGTAGCACTTAATTCTTTTGCAAAAGATGTTTCAGTTTTCTTGCTTAAGAATCCTTCTATTAAATAATCTTGATTTTCTACACTACTGTCTAAATCAAAATATTCTTCTCTAAATAAAAGTGGAAGGTCATCCCTTTTTATTAACTCTTTATAAAGAGTTACTTTATCTTCTTCATCTAAATTATCAAAAATTTTAAATATAATATCATTATATTTATCATTAGATATAATCTCCTTTTTATTTATATAATCTATTACTAAATCTAGTTTCTCTTTATAAAAGCCTAAGTTTATATAATAGTTTATCAAATCCTCTAAAAGGTCCATAAAGTTTCCTTCTAAAATCCTATGTTGTAAAATATCTAATAAACCTTTGGTATTTTCTTCTTCAAAATTTTCATTAAATATTATTTCTACCAAATATTTTAATATTTCTTTATTTAGCTTTGAAAATTCAATAAATGTTTTATTGTTATCTTCTTCACTAAAATCTTTAACATATCTTGAAACTAAGGTTTTAAATACTGTGTAGTCTTTTTCACTATAATAATACATAAGAGCTTTTAAAATTTTAAGTCTCTTACTAGAATCATTTAATATATCATTTTTTAATGTTGCTTTATCTAAAAGTTCTATTTCCTCATTACTTATTTCTTTCCCTAAAACAAGGTTTTCTAAAATTATACTTATATAATGACTAAGTATTATAGAACTTTTATTTGATAACTCCTTAATAATATGAAAAAATCTTTTATTTATATTTTCTAAAGTTTCTTTATTTGCCTTGTCATATAATTTTTCTAAAATACTAATACCAAAAGGAAGTATCTCTAAGTCATCTTTATAATTCTCAAATAACTCTAATCCCTCTATATACTCTTCTACAGTTATTTTTCTATTGTAAAATTCAAAAAGCTTCAATATATCTTCTTTCTTAAAGACTTCTTTTATTCTCTCTAATCCTTTATAATTAATATTCTTTACTAATATTTTCAAAGAATTAACATCATCATTTCTTAAATAAAAATCATATATTATATCTACAAGCTCTTTCTTTGCTATATATGAGCACTTATTGACTATCTTATTTATCATATTATCAAAGTCGGTTTTATCCGTTGATAAATTATAAAGCTTTAAAAAATTATCCATAAACTCTAAATCAAAATTTCCTTCATCTGATTTTAATGATAAAAGCATATAATCAACCCTTATATCTTCTCCTGTAAGCTTTATATACTCTAATATTTGTTTTGAGTTTCTTGTAAATATATTATTTTCATACATCTTTTTTAAAAATTTTAATATATCATCTAAAATTATTGGATTTTTTCTTATAATTTCTTCACAAAGCATTGCAATCTTTAAATTAAACTCTTGCCTACTTGCACATATTTTTACAACATTTATATATGAATCTATATCTAAAGGTTCTTCCATAAACTTTGGAACTGTCTTTACAAAACTATATAAATCATCACTTGAATTAATTTTTCCAAGTATTTTATTAAAGGTTGACTTACTTGGCTTATCTTTAAACTCTCTAAGAAGCCTATCTAAATCTGTATTTTTTATAAAAGAGTATACCTTTTTCATATCATCTTTATTATATAGTTTATCAAATTTTGAGAAGCTTCTAACTATCTTTTCATTTACTGCTGTAAGCTTTCCAACTGCTATTTCATCTACAATTATATAAGATAAAATTCTTAAATATTTATTATAAATATTAAATTCCCCATCTTTTATTATATAATTATTTAAATAGTCATAGGCAGTTCCTTTAAAATCTAAAAGCTTGTCTTTATTTATGCTTCTTAAAACCTTTAAGCTTTTAAGATCTAAAATTACAGCATTATCCCTTGGAATAAAATAATAATTATCTAAATTATTATAATATGTTGTAAGTTCCATTTTTGATGCTTTTTCAAATAAAAAACCTATTATTCCACCTGTAAATTCACAGTTATCTTTATCTATATAAACTTTACTTAAATTCTCAAATTTAAGCTTTATCATTTTTAATTTATTCTCATGAATATATTCTTTTTCTAAAGAGTTTATTATATGATTTAAAGTATTTCCATCTATATTATACTGTATATCATTAAATATAAAATCCTCAATATAAGTATATATTCTTTTTTTAACAGTAAATTTTCTCTTTATATCACTTAAATATTCATATCTAAGTTCTATTGCTATTAAAAGATACGCTTCTAAAGGAAGACATACTTTGTTTTCTATAAGGGAATTTGCCATAACAAACCACTTGTTATCTTCTTCATATCTTCCTCTTTGGTCAAAGCTTACTAAAGGCTCTCCTATTTTAAGCTTTTTAATACTTCTGTCTTTAAGATTTATATAATCCTCTGAAAAAATATCCTTATGTTCTAAATTCTCATCTATATTTTGAAGAAGTCTAATAATTTCCAAAACTTAATGTCACCTCCTAGCCTCTTTTAAAGCCTTTTAACATTCCTTTTATTTTATCTATAATGTTCATATCCCTCTTACTTGCCTCTTTATTATCCTTCTTTGTTATTTTATATTTACTATCCCTTTGAAGTTCTTTTACATCAAATTCATCTAAATCTAAGTTTTTATCTTCAACTCTTTTTATCTTACTTTCTCTCTTAGTACTATCTTTTACTTCTTTTCTTTTATCAGAAGGATTTTCTATTTCTATATTTTCTTTAGGTAAAATCTCTTTTACTTTTTCATTTTTAGATATTTCTTTTTCTTCTCTCTTACTTTTTATATCACTATAATCTAAAATCTTACTTTTCTCTTCTATTTTATTTTTAGATTTGGTTATTAAATCTTTACTGTATTCTATTTTTTTTTCTTTAGCCTCTTCAACTTTACCTATATATTCTAAAGAAATTGTTTTATTCTCTTCATTTAATTTTTTCTCTAACTTTTCTTTTTCTTCTTTTATAGCATATGTCTTTTTCTCTTTTACAAGGCTTTCTTTAACTTCATCTTTTAAAATAATTTTTTCTAACGGTTTTTCTATTTCTTTATTTATAACTACATTTTCTTTTTTCTCTTTATTATTTCTCTTTATTATTTCTTTATCTTTATTATCTTTTACTAAATGTTCTTTTTTTCTCTCTTTATTATTACTATATTTAGTACTCTCTTTATTGCCGTTATCTTTACTTATACTTTTTTCTTTTTCCTCTTCTTTATTAGATAGAATTAACTTTTTCTCTTCCTTTTCCTTGTTATTACTCTCTTTGCTATCTTTTTTATACTCCTTAGACTCTAAACTATTTGTATAGCTAAATTTTTTTTTAAATATCTCTTCTTTATCTATCTCATTTATATCACAAAAAATAGAAAAAGGATAACTATCTATTTCTTCACTTATCTCTTTACAATCTTCATAATTTAAAATTTGCTCTATATCACCGTTTTGCTCTAAAAATGATTTAAATCCATCTTCATTGCTAAAAATGCTTCTTGCAGACTTTCTATTTATTTTTACAAGTTTTAAAAAGCTATCAAAGTCATCTATAGCCTTGTTATTACTTGGCAATGCACCTTCACAAACAATAGAAAAGTCTATTACTTTCACTTCAAAATCTGTATATATAATTAAACTTTCAGCAAAATTATAAGTCACATGATCATTAGCTGGTATGTCTATATTTAAAGTTACTTTCTTTCTACTTCCTTCATTATCAACTTCAACATCTATTATGTTTTTATGACCACATTGAACTTCTTTTATATAAAAAGGAAATCTATCTAAAACGTCATAGCTTATTATTACTTTTTCTTTAAGACCTTTACTTCTTCTGTATTTTATAATATTCTCTTCTTCAAAAGGATTTTTTTCGGTAACTGGTATTTCCTCTATTATCCTTGTATCTAAAAGAAGTAGAGCTAAACTAGTATCTGCTAAGTCTCTATCCTTTAACATATAGTCATTTAGTATATGTAGGCTACTACTCCCTAAATATCCATAGCCTTGCCATTTAAAATACCTAGGTAATATTTCTCTATAAAATTGATCATTTCCAAGAGAATAGAAATTTATTTTTCTATTCTCTAAATCTCCTATAACCTTCTTAAGGCTTATGCTTAATCTTTCCTCATCAAATATATTTAATTCTTCTTGTGTAAATAACTCATGGATTATTTCTTGCATAAATGTCACACCTACTCATTACTTTTATTATTAGCCCTTTCTATTAAAGCTTCTTCTAAATCAGTATTATTAAATACCATTCTAACTTCAATTTTTCTATCACTTTTAGTTGCTTCTACATCATATTCTTCTAATCCTCTATCTCTATCTTCTTTCGTATCGTAATTTTCAAACTCGGACATTCCCGATGCTTTAAATTTCTTTCCATATTTGTTTTCTAAAATACTATTTTCTTTTACTATTTCATTTAAAAAAGCCACAGCTCTATTTGTAGATAATGTTCTTCCTGAAATAGTACTCCCTGCAAAATCAGTATGTCCAACTATTTCTATATACTGAATCTCATTTGCTATTGTTTCTTCTTGTAAAAGTTCATAAAAAATCTCACTTAAAAGATTTGCCATTTCTATACCATCTTCTTTTAAAGTTGAAACACCACTATCAAAAAAAGTTTCTGTGCTTATTTCAATTTTACCTTTTTCTCTATTAAAATTTATTATACTCTCATCTACGTTATTTTCTTTTAGTTTTACCTCTATTTTATCATAAAGCCCTTCTCGTTTTGCAGCTATATTATCTACAAATATACTAGATACTCCAATTGCTATAATCATAATAAAGAAAAATACTAAAGCAACAGTTGTCATAATATCAACAAATGAGGGCCAATAAGATGGAGCTTCTTCTGAAAATCTGTATCTTCTACTTCTAACTTTCATAAATATAGTCCCCCTAAACTACTCTATTGTACTTTCTTTTGTAGCAGCTACCCACTCATTTGTAGCTTTTACTAATTGCCCTACAGTTGAACTATTTGTATTTAGTTGCTCTGTTGCTTTTTTAAGATCTATTAGGGACTTATCTAACCTTTTTACAATATCCTCTGAAACCTTATTCATTCCATCTTTAAAGCTTTCAGATATTCCCTTAAACATTTCTTCTTGTACTCTATCTAAACTACTAGTGAAATCATTCATTCCACTTTTAAATGTTTCATAACCTGAGTTTAGATTTTCTATCTGAACTTTCAAATCTTCTCTATTATGATCCTCAGCATTTTTTAAAGAATCTACTGCATAAACCATTTTATTGTAGCTATTTTCCAATATTTTATCTTGTATCTTTAATAAATCAGAAACATTTTTAAGTTCTTCTCTATTTAAGTCCACTCCTTGATGTAGATACCCTAAGCTTCCATCTAACTTCTCTATTTTCTCACAAAGTTTTCCTATATTATCTTTATTTGTATACATTAAATCATCACTTGTTGCTACAAATTCATAGATAGATGTCTTAAATCTATCTACTGGATCTTTAAAATTTTCTATAGATATATTTAAACTATTAGTTAGTCTATCTAAATCCTTTGTATAATTTGAAAGGCCTTCAACAGTTTTAGTAAGATCTAAATTATTTTGGTTTATTCCCTTAACAAGTTCATCTACCCCATATTTAAAAAGGTTTTTCATTTCATCAGTTAAAGAAAGCATAGACTCTCTTATAACATTATTAAATTCTCTAAACTCACTATTGAAATTTTTAGCATAAATAGCAAAAACTCTATTATCTAAATAATCCTCAAGGGCATCATAAAAGTCATCTTTAGCTCTTTTCATCTTTACATTTGTTATATTTAATATAAGAGATGATAAAACACCAAAAATACTTGTCCAAAACGCACTAGACATACTAGATAAAGGTGCCTCCATACTCTTTGCAAAATCAGCCATGCTTTGAGTTCCTAGGGAAAGAGCACTTGTTGTACTCATTATAGCTGTAGTAAGACCTAAAAATGTACCAATAAGGCCAAGTGCTATACAAGAAGCGGGAAGTATCTTTGAAATAGATTCTTTATTTAAAATCTTACTGTCTAAATTTTTTTCAATGATAACCTCTGTATTTATATTATCTGTTCCTAATCTAGCACTTTTTTTAAATTCTTCTTGTATATCCTTTAAAACTCCATCTTTAAATACTTTTAAAGTTAAACTTTCTTTTTCATTTATATCTTTATCTAAAGCGCTATTAAATTCATCTAATAATACCTTGTAACTATTTTTAGCATTACTACTAAATTTATAAGACAAAATAGCCAATACTAGTATAATAAGGATAACGAACCAACCTATTATTCCTTGTTTTATAAATGAACTTCCTGCACTTGTTATTAAATTCTCCATGTTTACCCCCTATACATAAAAATACTTTATCTTATGATAATTTTACCATATTTTTGATTATATGTTCTAATTTTCTATCGACATTTTTCCATAAATTTCATGAAAATTCAAGATCATTTCTGTTTTTATATATAGGGGATTTTACATTTTATCATATTTATTATACAACATTACAAAGTTTTTAAAAAGTAATGTAATTATTACAATTTAATATTCTTTTAGTTTATTTAATATTTTTATTATTTTCCTTTAAATATTTTATTTTCCTACATTTTCTTAATCTTAAAGAGATATTTTCTTTTATAGTATTTTCCTCTATAAGTAAGAACTATTTTTTATTCATATCAATTAGCAAAGTTAATCATTTAAAACAAACTTTCTTATAGCCTTAGCTACACCACTATTTTCATTTGTATCAGTTACAAAATCTGCATATTTCTTTATTTTTTCACTAGCATTTCCCATAACAATTGAAAGGCCTGCTTCTTTTAGCATAGATAAATCATTGCCACTATCCCCAATACATATTATTTCCTCTTTTTTTATATTAAGTTTGTCTGCTAACATTTTAACTGCATTTCCTTTAGTAGTTCCTTTTTCCATAATCTCTACAGCTCCACCCCAAGAATAAGCCAAATCAGCAATTTTTGAAATCTCTTCTAAATCTTCTTTAGCATCCTCAAAGGTTTTGCTTGTTTTTGTTTGTATTAAAATAACCTTTAATATATTGTGTTTTTCATCATTAAAAGCTTCCTTAAAATCTGGCACCTGATAAAGTTTTATTTTTTCTTCATTTACCCAGCTATTCATAAGCCTATAACTATCATTATCTGGAATTTTAGTTTCTGATATAATCCCTTCTGTTGTATCAAAGTATGTCAAAAAATTATATTTTCTTGTCATATTATAAATCTTATTTAATAAATTTTCATTTAAGATAGATTTGAAAATTATATCCTCACTATTTCTTTCCTTTATATAAGAACCATTAGAACATATAACATCTACATTTATACCTAGAAGTTTAGAATATATTTCAATAGTAGGAAATACCCTTCCTGTAGATATTGCTATTCTAACCCCTCTTCTTAAAGCTTCTTTTAAAGCTTCCTTATTTTCTTTGCTAACTTCATGATCTTTATTGAGAAGTGTTCCATCCATATCTATACATATAAGTTTATACATATTTTCCCATCCTTTATCCTAAGATTTTATTGAACTGTGTCTTTTAATTATAACTATTTACCTTAAAGATAAATAGCTATAATTTTACATATACATTCCTTATTATATATTCATTAATTTTATTTTTCTATGTTTATTGTAGTTTTATTAATTAATTTTATTTTATTTTAAATATTTTAATTATATTTTCAACCTTTCCATATACAGTTAAATTATCTGAAATCTCTATTATCTGCTCTGTGTTAGGACAACCTATAAATTCATTACCCTTATCTATGTTTAAGATTTGTATCTCGTTTTCTCTTAAATTACATTCTAAAATAGACTTTCCAACTAGTAAAGAATTTTCATCTATAAAAATATTATATATTCCGTAACCATGTTTTCTCTTTATTAAAGTCCACAAAGTTTTTTTCGACATGGATCTATTTTGATTCTTAATTATTACTTTTTCTATAAAACTATCTAAACACTGAACAATTTTAGGATGTTTTAAAAAGTAAAATACTACTACCAAAGCCATTATAAAAATTCCTATATCAAAAGTAGAAAATTTCTTTAAAAGGATGTCACTTATTATTTTTGCCATAAATGATACTATAGTTGCCATTCCTACATATCCTAAAATCATAACATATTCTGCTAACCTTCTTCTTGTTTTATGATTTACTATAAGTTCTGACTCTTTAGTTGTAAATCCTGTACTTGTTATTAATGATATAACTTGAAATCTAGCTTTTTCATCTGTAAGCCCTGTTAATTTAAAAAGTATACAAAGTATCTCAACTAATATTAAAAATATAAGCATGAATATCATAAAGAAAACTATAGTCATTAGTATACCCTCTTTTTTTAAGTTCTTATAATTACTATATGATAATAAAAAAATAAGGCTTATAGTAATCTAAAAGATTACTATAAGCCTTTAAAATAAAAACTTTTCTAAAGTACTGTTATTTTATCTCCAACTTTTATTATGCCACCCTTTAACACCTTAGTAAATATACCTTCTCTTGGCATAACGCAATCTCCTACTAACTGTTTAATAGCACAACCCTTATGACACTCTTTTCCTATTTGTGTTACTTCATGAAGTGTTTCTCCTATTTGAACTTTAGTCCCTACAGGAAGTTCATATAAAACTAATCCTTCAGTTGTTAAGTTTTCAGCAAATTTCCCTGGAGTTAAACCTTTTGCTCCAGCTTCATTCATTTTATCTATGCTTTCCATTGCTAAAAGACTAACTTGTCTATGCCAGTTTCCACTATGAGCATCTCCTACAAGACCATGATTTTCTTTAAATTCTCCTGATTCTATAGGATTTTTTACAACCCCTTTAGTTTCACTTATATTTATTGATATTACTTTTCCTACCATAATAAATCCTCCTATTTTTATCTAGCCACCTATTGCCATCATATTTCTTTTTATGTAATTTCCTTCTTCTAAATTGTGTTCTTTAGGCTTATCTTTTATAATATTTTTTAAAATATTTTTTATATCATTTCCTGCCCTTAAAGGCTTCATAACATCTATCTCATTATCTGAATGGAGGCATGGCTTAATTTTCCCATCAACTGTTAACCTAATTCTATTACAATTTGAGCAGAATTTACATGATATAGGATTTATAAGACCTACTCTTCCTTTACCATTTTTTAATTTATAGTAAACTGCTGGAGAAGATTTATCTTTTGAGTCTATTTTTTCTAAATAATTGCATTTTTCTAAGACAATATTATTAGATAAATATTTATTTAATGACCATTGACAAACCTGTCCAATTGGCATAAGCTCTATAAATCTTACATCTATATTTTCATCTTTTGTTAAATTTACAAAATCCTCTATTTCATCATCATTAAAATCTTTTATTAAAACTACATTTAACTTTATAGGAGTTAACCCTACTTTTTTTGCTTCTTCTATACCTTCTAATACATCTTTAATATTGCCACCTCGAGTTATGTGACTATATTTTTTAGGATTTAAAGTATCTAAACTTATATTTACTCTATTAAGACCTGAATCTTTAAGCTCTTTTGCATATTTTTTTAATAGTGTTCCGTTTGTTGTCATTGCAAAATCTTTAACTTCTTTAAGAGATCCTATTTCTTTTATAAGCCTTAAAATTCCTCTTCTAACAAGAGGTTCTCCTCCTGTTATTCTTATTTTATTAACTCCAAGATTTACAGCTTCTTTAGTTATTTTTTCTATTTCCTCTAAAGTTAAAATATTTTCATATTCTTTTTTTATTATTCCTTTATCAGTCATACAGTATCTGCATCTTAAATTACAAAGGTCTGTTACTGATATTCTAAGATAGTTTATATCTCTACCATAAGAATCTAACATATGTATGTACACCTCCATTTCTATCATTAGTTTTTTTAGTTATTATAACATAAATGAGAAAACTACTACATCTTATTTTATCTTAAATTTATAAATTTTATTTTAAAAAGCCACCTAATTTTAAAAAGATTAGGTGGCTTATAATTAATAATTTAAATCCATTAATTGTTTAAGACTTTCTTCTCTTTTATAAGTTACTGACTCTTGAAACTTTTCACTTTTTACAAAAGTTAATGTGTTTGTTGGACAAATCTCAACACAAGCTGGACCTTCTTCTCTTCCAAAACACAAATCACATTTATGAGCTACTATTTTTGCTCTTTTTTCCACTACTTCTTCTGCCATAGTCATAGCACCAAAAGGACAAGCAACCACACATGTTTTACAGCCAATACATGTAGCTCTATTTATCTTGATTAATCCATCTTCCATTGTTATAGACCCATTTGGACAAGCTTTTAAACAAGCTGCATCTTCACATTGTCTACATTGAACTGGAGCACTTATTCCTGCTATTTTAACAACTGTTAAACGAGGATTAAAATTATTAATATCTCTTTCACCTATAAATATATTTTCTTCAATGTGTGCATCTACACACGCAATTTCACAAGTTCTACAACCTAAACATTTATTAGGATTTGCTATTACAAAACTATTCATAACTTATCTCTCCTTATATTTACTTTTTACTTCTATCTTTGTACTTAGTATGTAACAAGTGGTGGGACTTTTCCCCTAAAGGTTTTTCTAAAAACTCTTTATATACTTTTTTAACATTTGGATTTTCATGAGATTTTCTAAATTTCATTGATTTATCATGTTCATATATAGATGCTCTTCTTTTGCTATAAGCTTCATCTCTTTTCCATTGTAATACAAGCTTTGGTTGTCCACCTCCACTTATGCATCCATTTGGACATGCCATAACTTCCACAAAATCATAAGTACATGTGCCTTCTCTTACACTATCTAACACTTTTCTAGCATTCTTAAGGCCTGCTACCATAGCAACTCTTAGAGTTTGTCCGCCTAAATCCACTTTAGCTTCTCTTATACCTTCTCCACCTCTTAAAAACTTCAATTCAAAATTATCAAGGGATTTCTTAGATACTAACTCATAACCTGTTCTTATAGCAGCCTCCATAACTCCACCTGTAACTCCAAAAATTGCTCCTGCTCCACAATATCCACCAAGTGGTGTATCAAAGCCTTGTGATTCTAAATTTTCAAAATCTATTCCCTCAGCTTTTAAAAGCACTGCAAGTTGTCTTGTTGTTACAACTAAGTCAACGTCTCTATTACCGTTATGTTCCATTTCTTCCCTATCAGCTTCAAACTGCTTACAAGTACAAGGCATTACTGCAACACTAAATATTTTTTTAGGATCTACATCATCAATTTCTGCTCCATAACTTTTAAATAAAGCTCCTGCCATCTGTTGTGGTGATTTACAGCTTGATAAATGATTTAAAAGGTCTGGGTACTCTTGTTCTATAAATTTCACCCAAGCTGGACAACAAGATGTAAACATTGGAAGATTTTTTCTTTCCTTTAATCTTGTTATAAGTTCAGTTCCCTCTTCCATAATAGTTACATCTGCACCAAAGTTTGTATCATAAACCCTATCAAAGCCAAGTTTTCTAAGTGCTGTTGGTATTTTATCTACAACTAAAGTACCATAATCTAATCCAAAATCTTCTCCTAGTGATACTCTAATTGCAGGAGCACATTGAACAACCTTAAATACATTTGGGTCACTTAAAACATCCCTAAGTTTTCTTATAGTTCCCTTGTTATAAGCTGCAAATATTGGTTCTGTAACCTCATCTATCATTCCACGTTCTTTAAATCTTTTACTTCCATTTTCCATATGTTTATTAAAACTCATATCATATGCACTACATATTTGAACACATTGTCCACACATAACACATTTATCCTGATCTATTATATGGGGTTCTCCCTCTTCTCCATAAATAGCATCTACAGGACAAACTTCCTTACATCTTCCACATCCTACACAGAGTTCTTTATCAATATTAATTGTTCCACTTGTTTCCATTACTAAGTTTCCTTCTTTCTAGATCAATATTAAGTTTTTAAATTACCTTAAAGTCCTTTTACTACGTTTATTAAAGTTTTTGCTACTTTTTCTCTTTTCCTATTCTCTTCTTCTTCAGGGTTTACAAGCCTTAAAGCACCCTTAGGACAAACTTGAACACAAGCTTGAGAGTCATAATTTGCACATAAATCACATTTTAGTGCAATAGTTCTCTCATTTTTAGTATCTTTATCTACTGTTGTCATTTCAATTGCTCCAAAAGGACAAGCAACTGCACAAGTCTTACATCCTATACATATCTTTTCATCTAAAATCACTTTATTTTCAACTTTTTTTATAGCATTTACAGGACATACTTTTCCACATGGCATGTCTTCACAGTGTCTACATTGGATTGGCATTTTTACTTTCCCTATTTTTGTAACAAAAATCCTTGGAATAATAGGCCCTTTTCTTGAGCTTATTGTTTTTCTAGCTAAACCATCTTTACTGTGAACATTAGAACATGCAACTTCACACAGTTTGCATCCTACACACTTATTATGATCTGCTATAACAAATGAATTTACTTTACTTTGCATAATTTTCTCCTCTCTTAATAATTAATTCTTTCTTCACCTGAATATATATTCATTTTATTTCCACGAACAAAACCTACTAAAGTTATATTTAACATTTTAGCTAAGGATACAGATAAACTAGTTGGAGCTGATTTAGATATTATTATAGGGATATTAAGCTTTGCACACTTTAAAATCATCTCTAAAGACACCCTTCCACTTAAAATAACTATTTTATCTTTTAGATATATATCTTTTTCTAAAGCTTCACCTATTACCTTATCTAAAGCATTATGTCTTGCTACATCTTCATTTATAACTAATATATCTTCCTTATTACAAAGTGCCACACAGTGAACTCCCCCTGTTTCTTTGAATACATTAGAATAATCAAGATTTTTCTTCATGAACTCAAATATTCTATCTATATCTAGCTTTAAATTACTACTTACTTTTTCACAATTTACAGCGGCTAAAAAGTTACTTGCTGCAAGGGATGTATCTTTAAAATTTTCTACGCTGTTTAAATCAACTTTTTTAGAGTAAAAATTTTCTCTCTCTACATCTTTATTTAAAGTTTCAATATAAATAGTACCTAAGTCTTCATTAAGATCTATACACTCTATATCTTCAATACTTTTTATAAGTCTTTCAGTTGTTAAAAAACCAATAGCTAATTCTTTTAACTTTTTAGGGCTGCATAAAAGTGTTGCTAATCTCTTTTTATTTAGAATTATAGTTAAAGGATATTCTCTAACTATGACTTCATTAAAATCTTTTAAGACTTTTTTATCCTCTATTTTTATCACTTTACACTGTAATATCTTGTCCATTTGCATCCTCCTAAAATGTTAAATAGTTTCTTTAATATTATATATATTTTTAAAATTCCAAACTAATCTTAAGTATAGCTTATACTATTTAACTTTAATCCCCATTTTTTCTCTTATTGAGTTATATTCATCTTGTACTTGTTTTTCGGCTTCTTCTTGATTTTCTATTTTTTCTACTTTAACTGCACAATATTTAAATTCTGGTGTTTTTGAAATTGGATCTAATGCATCATTAGTTAACTCATTACAAGCTCCAACCCACCATTGATATGTCATAAATGTAGAGCCTTTTCTTATTCTTTCTGAAACTGATGCTCTAGTTAAAACTGAACCCCTTCTAGATGTTACTCTAACTAATTCTTCATTTTTTATTCCAAGTTCTTTAGCATCTTCTATACTTATTTGTATACGTCCTGGTTCATCTTCTAGTGCTCTTAATGCTCTACAGTTACCAGTCATAGTTCTAACTGAATAATGTCCAACTTCTCTTACTGTTGAAAGACTAAGTGGGTACTCTTCATCAACCTCTTCACCTGGTTCTCTCCATTCACAAGCAAATAATACTCCTTTTCCACTTGGAGTTGTAAATTTATTATCCTTATAAAGGTAAGAAGTTCCTTTATCTGAATCTGATTTATCAGTACATGGCCATTGAATTCCACCAAACTTTTCCATTTTTTCATAAGTTGCACCTTCATACTTAGGACAAAGATCTATAAGTTCATTCCATATTTCCTCTGTATTTTTATAAGACATTTTATATCCCATAGCAGTTGATATTTCACAAATTATTTCCCAGTCAGTTTTAACATCACCTTTTGCATCTACTGCTTTTCTTATTCTTTGGAATCCTCTATCTGCTGATGTATAAACACCATCATGTTCTCCCCAAGCTGTAGCAGGTAGCACAACATCTGCATGAAGGGCTGTTTTATTCATGAATATATCTTGAACTATAACAAGTTCTAATTCATCTAAAGCTTCTCTAACTTCAGCAGCATTTGGGTCACTTTGTACTGGATCCTCTCCCATTATGTAATAAGCCTTAAGTTTTTTATCCTTTAAAACAAGCTTTGGAACTTCTGTTAAAGATTCACCCTTTTCTGTTGGAAGTTTAACATCCCAAGCCTTTTCAAACTTTTCTCTAATCTCTTTATCAGTAAATTTTTGATACCCTGGAAGATAATTTGGTAATGCTCCCATATCACAGGCACCTTGTACATTATTTTGTCCACGAACAGGTCCTATACCAACATTTGGTCTACCATAGTTTCCTGTTAAAAGTCCTAAAGAAGCTAGTCCACGTACAACATCAACTCCTTGTGAAAATTGACAAACTCCCATTCCATAAAGAATAGTAGCATTTTTAGCCTTAGCATATTCTCTTATTGCTTGTCTTATTTCATCGGCTTTAATTCCTGTTATAGTCTCCGCATACTCTGGAGTATATTTTTCTACTGTTTTCTTGTATTCTTCAAAACCTTCAGTAAAGTTTTTAACATACTCTTCTTTATATAGTTTTTCTTCAATTAAAACATGAGCAAAAGCATTAACAAGTGCCATATTAGTTGCACCCTTTATATATAATTGAAGGTCTGCAAATTTTGAAGTTTCAGTTTGTCTTGGGTCTACTACTATTATTTTTGCTCCCTTTTCTTTAGCTTTTGCTATTCTTCTTGCAACTATTGGATGACTATCAGCTCCATTATATCCAAATATAAATATTAAATCGGTGTCTTCAATATCACCAATTGAATTTGACATAGCGCCATCACCTAAGCAGTAAACAAGACCTGGAAGTGTAGGACCATGACATACCCTTGCGCAGTGGTCTATGTTATTAGTTCCAACCGCTGCTCTTGCAAATTTTTGCATTATATAGTTTGCTTCATTTCCAGATCCTCTAGCACATCCTGTCATCATTATTGAATCTGAACCATATTTTTCTTTTATAGCTAAAAGTTTTTCTGAAACAAATTTTATTGCCTCTTCCCAAGATACAGGTTCTAAAACGTTATTTTTTCTTATCATAGGTGATTGTAATCTTCTTGTTAATATTTGCGGATCATTTAAATAATCCCATCCATAATGTCCTTTAAGACATAATTTTTTCTCATTTGTTCTACCATCTGCTGGTTCTGCTTTAATTACTTTTCCATCTTCTACCACTAGATACAATTGACATCCACTTGCACAATATGGACATGTTTCTAATACTCTTGTTATCATATTAAATCTCTCCTTAATAATTATTTTTTATGTACTTTTATATAAATTAAAAAGCCAGTACAAAAGCATTCCTCTTTAATCATAACACAATAAATTTATAAAAATTAAAAATTATTCTTACAAATTTAATTTAGTGATTTAATGCTTTGCACTGACTTATCTAAAAGCTAAGATAATGATCTTTCTTTTTAATCCAATCAATGTTTATTAACTTTTATAACTACAACTCTTTCTTTGTCCTCTAACTCTAGGTTTTTAACTTCCCAACTGTAGTCAAATCCTCCTCCTAAAATATCACAGGCCTCTTGCAAAAATTCTTTTTCTAAATGGGGCTTAATATATTTCCAATAATCCATAACTACTTGTCTAGCCCCTTGTTTTACAAGAATATCTGATAATTTAGATAATATTCCTCTAACTTCTATTATTATTATATTCCCATTTATTTTAACATTAACATTATCAGGGCCTTTCCCCTTATAGCATTTTACAATTTTTATTGCAAGCCTTCTTAAATCTTCTTGTAGCTCTAACTCAGTTTTACTCAAGGTTTCCCCCTAATTAAATTAGTTTTAATCTTTGGTTACATTTTTATTTTAATACTAGTGTAAATTATAGTCAACATAGATTACATCTAATATAGAGTTAATCCTTTGTATTTTTATTTATAAACTTTAATAGTTCTCTTATTTTCTACATTTTTCGCTAATTATCTTAATATTTTTTTATTTTATTTAATTTGTTCCAATAACTAATGATTAAAATATATTTTAAAATTAACTTTTTACATTATTTATATAAATATATTTAAATTCCCATGTTCTACTACACCCTATAATATGATTTCTCTTTTAATTTATAACCTTTATTTCCTTGTTTAATAAATCAAAATATGGGGATTCTATAATTATTATTAAAAATTATGCTTTAAGGAGGAACATTTATGATTAGCTCTCTTGAAGTTAATTCTCTTATTTTTCAACTTATTTTGATATTTATATTAACTTTAATAAATGCTTTTTTTTCAGCTGCCGAAATGGCTATTGTATCTTTAAATAAAAATAAAATAAAAATATTAGCAGAAGAAGGAAGTAAAAAGGCTAAGCTTATAGAGAAACTTCTAGAAGAACCAACTAAATTTTTATCAACAGTTCAAGTTGGAATAACTTTAGCTAGCTTTTTTTCAAGTGCATCAGCTGCTACAGGGATTTCTAATATATTTGGCGATTTTTTAGAAAATTTAAGGATGCCCTATGCTAGAGAAATATCTCTAATTGTAGTTACTATTGTTTTATCTTATATTACTTTAGTTTTTGGTGAATTATTTCCTAAAAGATTAGCCCTTCAAAACTCTCAAAAAATAGCTATGTCTTCTGTAAAGCCAATTATGTTTATATCTAAAATTACAATACCCTTTGTAAAACTTTTATCTCTTTCAACTAATTTTTTAATAAGGCTTTTTGGTATAGATGATAAGAATTTAGAAGAAAAAGTTTCTAAAGAAGAAATTAAATCTTTAGTAGATGTTGGGAAAGAACATGGGGTTATAAACGAAACTGAAAAAGATATGATAAATAGTATATTCGAGTTTGATGATAAATTAGCTAAGGAGGTTATGACCCCTAGAACTAATGTTTACATGATAGATATTGATGAACCTTTAGATTTAGAAAGCATTTTAAATGAAAAATACTCAAGAATACCTATTTTTCAGGGAAGTATTGATAACATAATAGGTATTTTATATATGAAAGATTTTATTTATGAGTCATATAAAGTAGGGTTTAAAAATGTAGATATGAAAAATATTCTTCATAGTCCTTATTTTGTTCCTGAAATGAAAAATATAGATGAACTTTTTAAAGAACTTCAAATTACTAAAAAGCATATGGCTATTTTAATTGACGAATATGGTGGTTTCTCAGGAATTGTAACTATTGAAGATTTAATTGAAGAGGTTATGGGGGATATTGGAGATGAATTTGATGATGATGAAACTTCCTTAAGAACTATAGATAAAAATACCTTTTTAGCTAGTGGACTTATCTCTATAAATGAATTAAATGAAAACTTAAATTTAGATTTAGATGCTGACTCTGAGGATTACGATACTCTAGGCGGTCTTATAATAAAACTTATAGGATATATCCCTAAAAAAGATGAAGAGTGCATTGTTAACCATAAAGGTATAGTGTTTAAAGTAAAAGAAGTAAATAAAAAAAGAATTATAAAAGTTGAAATTATTATAAATAGCCATTAACTTAAATAAAACATTATAACTAGCTATTTTTTGTTAGTTATAATGTTTATCTTTATAATTTTTAAAATACTATTTTTATATTTCTAAAATAATACTAAATATTCTTTTTCAATATATATCTTCTAAGACCGCCATATTTTTCTTTTTCTTTAACTATTTCATATCCTAAATCAATAAAAGTATTTACACTATAAGAGTTAATAGGCGATGCTGTAGCACTTATTATTTTCATATTGTCCTCTCTTCCAATACTCTCTAAAATCTCACATACTCTTCTTTGAAGTTTATTTCCCCTAAACTCTTTAGAAACTACAGTAGCCTCTATTTGGCAAACATCTAATAGAAAATCACCCCTTAAATCTAAATCATAACCATAGTTTCTTTTATCATCTTTTAAAGCTACATATACTCCCATAGCTATAAGGTTGTCATCTACTATACAACCTATAATTTTACCTTTTCCCTTCAAGTACTCTTCAAACTCTTCTCTGTTAGTTCTAGCATAGATCTCTTTGTTTTCTATACTGTGTAATATGCTTTCATTTAAATTTACTATATCATCTAAATAAGAAAGGTCTAACCACTTAAATTCACCTATCTTTTCTATACCGTCTTTTCTTTTTAATTTTATCTTCATTTGTTCCTTCTCCTTTATTATATTTGCAATAAGTGATTTTAAAATATAAATTAATAATGAATGTTTATTTAGAGTTTAATTATATTTTACATTGGCTATTTTGTTAATTCTATGTAATTTATTATAGTATAATAATATTATTCCTATTTTATATAAACTAAACTCTATGTAAAAAAATAATAATAAATATTTTGTGTAAGAGGAGAAATTTTTATGAAAAATATTTTGCTTATAAATTGTAGTAAAAGAAAAAAGAATACTTATAACCTTCTAATTCAAAGCGAAAAGATATTAAAAAATTATAACTTTAATACTGAAATTATAAATCTTTACGATTATGATATAAAATTTTGTCTTGGTTGTGAACACTGCATACTAAAAGGTGGATGTGTTTTAAATGATGATGTTAACACTTTAATGGAAAAACTAAAAAACTGTCATGGCTTAATTATAGGAACTCCTGTTTACTTAAACAATATGAGTGGAATACTAAAAACATTTATAGATAGAACTTGTGTATGGTTTCATAGAAGTGATATGGCACAAAAACCTGTACTTTTAATAGGAAATACACAAGGTTCTGGTGTAAAAAATACATTAAATTCTATAGAAGAATCCTTAAGACAATGGGGCGTTTCATTTTGTGGAAATATTTCTAGAACTGGAGCTAAAATAAAGACTGTTCCTATTAGTTATAAAGAAATTTCAAAATTTATAAACCTTATTAATAATAATATAGATTATAAGCCTACCCTTAAAGATATTTCTTATTTTAATGTTCAAAGAGCCTTATCTTCAAGTATCTTTCCCCTTGATAAGGAATTTTGGACAGAGCATAATTGGATAAATAATTCTTACTTTCCTAAGACTAAAATAAACATATTAAAACAAGCCTATGGAAATATGGTTTATTCTATATTGTCTAAAAATTTAAACAAAAATAAAAATTAATTAAAACAAAACAAAAAGGTATAGAAATAAATCTCTACACCTTTTTTTACTCTTAACTATTAATCTTCCTTTAACCATCTTGAAGCATCTAATGCATGATAAGTTATTATCATATCAGCACCTGCTCTTTTCATAGATAAAAGCATTTCTAAAGCTATTTTCTTTTCATCTATCCATCCCATTTTAGCTGCAGCTTTTACCATGGCAAATTCTCCACTTACACTATAGGCTATAACAGGTAAGTTAAAATTAGTTCTTACTTGATGCATTATGTCTAAATAGGAAAGTGCAGGTTTTACAATTACCATATCAACGCCTTCTTCAACATCCCATTGAACTTCTTTTAAAGCTTCTCTGCTGTTTGCAGGGTCCATTTGATAAGTTTTCCTATCACCAAAACTTGGAGTTGAATCAGCAGCTTCTCTAAATGGGCCATAAAAAGCTGAGCAATATTTTGCTGAGTATCCCATTATAGAAACATACTCAAATCCATTGTTGTCTAAAACTTCTCTTATATAGCTAACTCTACCATCCATCATATCAGATGGAGCTACAACATGAGCCCCTGCCTTTGCATGAGATAATGCTATTTCTCCTAAACGCTTTAAAGTAGCATCATTATCTACATCTTTGCCATGTAAAATTCCACAGTGACCATGGTCTGTATATTCGCACATACAAACATCTGTTATAATAAGAATCTTATCTGTAAGCTCTCTTATTTTTCTAACAGCTTTTTGAATAATTCCATCCTCTGTTGAAGCTTCAGTTCCACAAGAATCTTTGTGAGATGGAATACCAAAAAGTATTACTCCTTTAACTTTGCAATCAATAACCTCTCCTATAATTTCAGGTAATCTATCAATTGATACATGATAATTTCCTGGAAGGGATGATATTTCTTCCTTTATGTTTTCTCCCTCAACAACAAATACAGGATATATAAAATCATTAGATGATATAGTATTTTCTCTTACTAAATCTCTAATTTCACTATTTACTCTTAAACGTCTACCTCTTTTAAACATTTATATTCTCCTTTAATACTTATCTATTTTTAAATTATTTTAATATTTTTTGTATCTCTTCTAAAAGCCCTTCTTCTGTATGAACTTTACACATAGTTCCTTGAACATCCATAGCTTTTAGTGCTTTAAATGTTTGTGGACCTATAGCTATATTCATTTTTTCTTTTATTTTATCAAGTCCAACTATTTCTACCATATTATTAAAAGTACTTGGACTTGTATATAGAACAACATCTACTTCATCAAAAGCCTTTGGATTTTTAGCTTCTCCACAAAGTGTATCGTATATGTGAACCCTATCTACACTAAGACCTAGTTTCTCTATTTCTTCATTTAAATATTCTCTACTTAATGAAGAACAAGGCATTAAGACTTTTTCTCCTTTATTTAAGTGTGGTTTTAAAGTATCAAAAAGGCTTTCTCCATAAAATTCTCTAGCCATTATAAATGGAATAATACCGCGTCTCATAAGGGCTTTTTTAGTTTCTTTTCCTATAACAGAGAATTTAGCCTTTAATGTTCTAATATCTATTTGATTTTCTACTATATAATCAAAGAATATATTGACTGCATTTACTGATGTTAAAACTATATGATCATAAGAGCTTAGCTTTTCTAAGTATTCATGTAAAGAAGCTGCTGTTTCTTTTATTTTTATAGAATTTATTTCTGTAACCTCAGCCCCTAAATCACGTAATCTATTCTTTAAATTAGAAGCTTGATTTCTTGATCTTGTTACGCAAATATTTTTTCCAAATAGAGGCATATGTTCATACCAAGATAACTTTTCATTTAATGTAACAACTTCTCCTATAACTATGATGCAAGGTGACTTAAGTTTAGCTTCTTCTACCTTTACTTTAATATCTTCTAAAGTCCCTATTACTTTTCTTTGCTTTGAAGAAGTTCCACGCATTACAACACCACAAGGTGTATTTATGCTTTTTCCATTTTTAATTAAGTTTTCTATGATAGATTCTAGATTGTTAAGACCCATCATAAATACTAAAGTCCCATTCTCCTTGGCTAAAGCTTCCCAATTCATTTTTGAAACACCAGCAGACATTCCTGTAACTATATGAAAATCCTGTGCCATCGCCCTTTGAGTTATAGGTATTCCTGCATAATTTAAAACTGATATTGGTGATGTTACACCTGGTACAATTTCAAAAGGAATATTTTCTTCTAAGCAAGCTAAAGCTTCTTCTCCACCACGTCCGAAAACATATGGGTCCCCCCCTTTAACTCTACCTACTATATGACCTTCCTTTGCTAAAGAAACTATCATTTCATTTATTTGTTCTTGTGTCTTATAATGACATCCTGGCTCTTTACCACAGTAATATATCTTGCAATCTTCATTTAAATAGTTTAAAACATTATTACTAACCAATCTATCATATAAAACAGCTGTACATTTTTCTAAAACTCTAACAGCCTTTAATGTTAAAAGCTCCTCATCTCCAGGACCTGTTCCTATTATATAAACCTTATTCATCTTATTATCCATGTCATTCACCTCTAAATTATTTGTTTAATATTTTTTTTGCTAACTCTTCTCCTAATAAAATATTATCTTCTTTTTTTCCAATAATATCTTTTTTAACTATTTTATTATTCACCATAAATGTTCCTATCATGTAAAGATCTGAGCCCTCTACTTTAGTATAACATCCTATAAGACTATGACAATCTCCATTTAACGCTCTCATAAAGCTTCTCTCTGCATCTACTGTAACTCTTACCTCTTTATTATCTAAAGCCTTAAAATGATCATTATATTTGCATGTTTTAGCTACCTCAATTCCTATTGCCCCTTGGCCAATAGCTGGTAAAACTTCACTTGGATCAAAATAATCTGTTATCAAAGATTCCATATCCATTCTTTTAAGACCAGCAGCAGCTAATATTATTCCATCTAGTCCTTGCTCTTCCATTTTTTTTAGCCTAGTTTGAACATTTCCTCTTATAGGCACAATTTCTAAATCTGGTCTTATAAGCTTTAATTGGGCTTCACGTCTTATACTACTTGTTCCGATCTTTGCACCCTTTCTTAGCTCTTCAAAATGTTCTCCCTTAGAAGATACAAAAACATCTCTAATATCATCTCTATCTGGCATAGAAATAAGGGAAAAACTCTCCTCTAAAGCATAAGGCACATCTTTCATACTATGAACTGCGCAGTGTGCCCTTTCTTCTAAAAGAGCAATTTCTATATCTTTTACAAAAAGACCTTTTCCACCTATTTTATCTAAAGTTACATCAAGCCTTCTATCTCCTTCTGTAACAATTAAAAGTTTCTTACTTTCTAAGTTTAATTTTTCCTTTAAAAGAGCCATAACTTTCTCTGTTTGAACTTGTGCTAATTTACTCTTTCTAGTTGCAATTATTATACTCATCTAAATTTTATCTCCCTTAATTTTGTAAAAATATTTTATTTATTATCTCTAAACATTCTTCTTGTCTTCCATTTAAAGATTCCTCTTTTAAAACTTCTATGGCTCTATTTATATAGGTATGAGACGCACTTTTAATTAAAGTTTTAGCAAGTTTTAAATCTTCTTTTCCCTTGCTTTTATTTGTAAAAGTTTTAGCCCTTTCTAAATAAGTCTCATCCCCTGCCATTTTAAGCTTTATTATAATAGGACTTAATTTTCTAGAGTTTAACCACTCATTATACTCATCTATTTTTTCATCTATTATATATCTAAATTTTTCCATCCTCTCTTTTCTAACAGCTTTATTTCTGTCGTCAATTGAGCTTATATAATCTAAATCATAAAGTTTAACTCTATCTATTTTTGAAACATTTGAATCTACATCCCTTGGAACTGCAAGGTCGAATATATAAATGTCTTTTCCCTCTTCTTTTATATCTTCCTTATTTATTAATGTATGAGTTGCAGCTGTACAGCTTATAACTGCGTCTACTTTATTTAAAAAGTCATTTTTTTCTGCAAAGTTTATTACAGATACTCGCTGGTCATCTAAATCATTAACTACTAATTTATTTCTAACTACTATGTATAACTTCTCTATATCGTGACCTAATATATATTTAACTGCAAGTTTTCCCATCTCACCATAGCCTAGAACCATAAAGTTTTTAGCATTATGTTCTAAAGCTTCAGCTATTGATATTGAAACTGATGATACTGGAACCTCAAATATTTTACACTGAGTTCTAAACTTTTTACCACATGATAGGGCTTCCTCAAAAAGTTTTTGAAGTTCTTGTCCTATAGTGTTTTCTTCTTTTGCTAATATATAACTATCTTTTATTTGTCCTAAGATTTGATCTTCACCTAAAATTCTAGAATGAAAACCACAAATAACCTCCATAAGATGATAAATAGTATCATCTTCCTTTGATAGAAATATAAATGGTGATAACTTTTCATAATCCCATTGTAAGTCTTCAAATATTTTATGTATTATATAATTACTTTCTAAAGAATCATCAGCATTTACATATATCTCAGTTCTATTACAAGTAGATACTATAACTGCTTCATTAAAATCCTCATTAAGTTTTTTTACTAAACTTCTTTGTCTACTAGGTGCTATAGCAAATTTTGCTCTTACATCTAGATCTGTATTTTTCTTAATCCCTAAAAGTAGTATCACATTATACCGTTACTTAAAATCTACAAAAATCTATAAATTAATGATTTTAATTTTTTCTACTTCATAGTTTTTCTATTTTATCAAAACTACTTTCATTTACATATCACTTCATAATTACTAATCTTCCTTTAGTTTTTACAAGTTTATAATACCCTCATAAGCATGATTCAATATGATATTTAAAGTTTTTTATGAAGTTTTAATCTTTAACTTAAGTTTTATAATGTTCTTAGTTTTTAAGTAACTTCCTCCTTCTTTATTCTTAGTATATTTTCTTGAACATTTTCTTTGAAGTCTTTTTAATCTTTTCAAGATGTTTAACTATTTGTGTTTTATTAATATTTGGTATATCTAAACCATGATTTTTTGTTAATTCACTATTATAATAACCCTTTGGCAATCTATATTTTTTCTCTTAAGTACTTTCTATATCTATGGTTTGACAACATGTTATGGTAAACCCTTTTGTCAAATCTATCACCTTTTTTATATTATTATGATATATTAAGGTAATATTTATATATATGGATGTAAATATAGAATTAGATTGTCAAGTTCCCTAAATGGACAACTTTCTCAACAACTTAAAATTATTCTAATGAAACTAGCATACTAACATCTAAACCTCTATACAAATCTATATCTTTTTAGAATATGCTAGTATAATATTAAGTTCTTTTAGATTTTTATAGATTTTAACTGTTGCCATCTCTCCCTAAAATCTATATGAATAAAAAATATTATATCATAAAGTAAAACTTTATTCTTCTATCTATTTACTATATAATTTAAAATATAAATTATTAATAAGAAATAATTATCATTAAAATTATATCATAAAATATATACTTTGTTAATTTTCTAAAACTCATATTTCTTCTATTATTCCTCTTTATATATCCTTTGTTAATTATCTTAAAATTAAAAATTTTTAAAAAATTAAAGAGATAAAACCCCTTAAGTTTTATCTCTTTAAAATATTATAAACTTTTTCTATCTTATGTTAAATCTAATAAATAATCATAAATTGGTTTTAATTCGTCATATCCACCTACAATACAATTTGGATACTGTTTTATGTCTGGCTTGTTATAATCTCTAAAATCACTTGGTACTGGAAGGCCAAGTCCACAAAGTATTAAAAAATCAACATCGAATATTATATTAGATATAGCAGATAATTTTATCATTATCTGTTCTTTTCCTTCACTTGCATATATTCCTTTAAATTTACTTTTAGTGCTTTTTCTCTCTATTATAACTTTATTTTTTGTTATATTCACAACGGTACCACATTTTAATTCAAAAATTTTTCCTTCCATAACTTTCTCCCCAATCCAAATATAAATCACTATATTAATATTATAATACTGATTATACTATTATTATAGTGTTTTTTTATGTCCATTTAGTTACAAAAGGAAATTTATTTTATAAGTATTCATTAATATTTATATTATTAACCATCATACTTTCAATTTTATAATCTGAAAAAACCTCCTTCATTATACTAACTGGTGTTGCAATTGACATAACTGTTGATTCTTTATTTGTACATTTATCTATTAAGGGCTTTGAAAGCATACCAATTAAGTTTCCTTTTATATCAAAAATCCCAGCGCCACAGGCATATTTATCAGTTTCTGCTAAAATCTCAATTAATCCTTTAGGAGTGATTTTTTTATTTTCTTGTTGTATATACCCATTTACCTTTACATTATAATTTATATCTAAAGTTTTGTACTGTCTCATACTATTTATGATATTTCCTAAAGTGATTATATTTTCATCTTTTTTATATATTTGCCTAACTATAACTACATGACTTCCTATAAACACTTCACTTTCACTACCAAAGCTTGCTACCAGACTTTCATCAAAGGTTCTATTTATCTTTATTATAGCTAAATTATTATTTTTATTTTTATAAACTACTTTTCCTATGATTTCTTCTCTTGTATTTAATGTAACTATAGGGCTTACATTCTCTAAATCCCCTACAAGTTCATAGGTTGTAAATATATACCCTTCTTTATCAACTATAACCCCTGAGCCTCTTCTCCCCATTTTACCAGAGACTCCATCCATTATTTGTACTCCTTGATTTATAAGCATCTTAGATAAATTATTTATATATTTTTCTTTTTCTTCTATCATTATATTTCTCCCTCTAACTAAATTATTTTCTAAAGCTTGTATATTTCTGTTGCTACTTCATTTAAAACATCATTTGAAGAATCACTTTCTATAATGTCTTTTAAATTATTTATTGAAACTGCAAAACTTAATCTGTCATACTCACTACATTTTCCAAGTAAAATTCCTACAATTTCACCATGTATATTTAAAAGTGGCCCACCAATAGATGCTTTAGTTGATATTCCATTATATAAAATACAATTACTGCTTTTAAATACATTAATATTATCAGATTTAAGTTTATATTCCTGATTTATTTGTGCTACAATTCCTTCTACTACATTTATGTTCTTATTTTCTTCAAAAGGACAGATACCATAAACCTTATTTCCTATCCCCAAATCGTTAGAATCCCCAAGAGATAAATACTTTGTATAATCATTTAATGATATACTTATTATTGAAAATAAGTTTCCATCCTTATCTTTAATTATCTTTTCAACTATTCCTTCTATTAATTTATCTGAATCATAAAATCTACAAAATAATCTTTCCCCACATTCTAAAGCCTTAAGTTTCCCGTTATTATCTAACTTATACCCACTTGCTAAAAGATTACCCTCATTATTTATAAATACAGCTGTTCCTAATATTCCTCTATCCTTATCAACTAGCATAACTGTAGCTTCCATAGATTTTTTTAGCATATCTACTCTATAAGTATCCTCTTCAAAAATTGATTTTAAAACATTATCATCATCTTCCTCTAAAACATCACTTTTAAATATTAAATTTTTATCCTCTAAGCTTTTTAAAGACCCTTTTATTGTTTTATTCCTTCTAAAATTAATAGCCATACAAATCCATGTAGCTACACAAATTAAACTAAGTAGAATTATTATATTTTCTTCCTTAATAGCTATAGCACAATAAGAACTTGCTAGTAATAAAAACAATCCAAGTAATAAAATTGTTAAATTAGCTCTCTTACTCACTTTATTTTCCATAAGTTACCTCCTAAAATATTATGTAAAATATATATGAATCTTATATTTTCTTTATTCCTCTAAATTATAAATATCCAAAATTCTTGAAAAAAATTTTTAAATAATATAAAATTTTATTATGGTCTAATTTAGGAGGTGCTCTTTTATGCCTTTGGTAGTTAAAGTATTAGTTATATTTGCTTTTTCCTTTTCCATTGCACTTATAATAGCTTTTGCACTATTTGCAAGAAACGTATTAAAAAAGAAATAACCTACATATATTTTTTTATTAAATCAGTACTCAATATTTTAAATTTAGTTCTAAATTTAAAATACATCAAAAAAGAGACTATCTTAAATTTAAGATAGTCTCTTTTTTTAATTACCAAGGATATTTTCCTTGTTTACTATATGGAAGTAACTTTCC
>JAUNBX010000019.1 GCA_030526875.1 Clostridium perfringens
AGGTTGGAGGTTCGAGCCCTCTCGGAGGAGCCAATTTGATATGCAAGCTTATAGTAAATCTATAGGCTTTTTTTATTATATTTAAAGTTATTTAAACTTAAAGGAGAATATTATGGGTAGTGTTTTTTTAGAATACGATTTAGTAATAATAGGTGGTGGTCCAGCTGGTATGGCTTGTGCCATATCTGCTAGTGAAAATAAAGTTAAAAAAATACTTTTAATAGAGAGAGAAGAGATATTAGGTGGAGAACTAAATCAAAGCATACATTGCAGCTTTGGTAAGGATATATTTGGATATAATGTAACTGGAAGTGAGTATACTGAATACTTTATGAGTAAAATAAGACAATATAATATAGAGCTTAAACTAAATACTATGGTACTCAATGTAAAGGAAGATAACAAAATTTATTATGTTAATCCAGATGAAGGAATGCAGTGCGTTAGTGGAAAAGCTATAGTATTAGCAACAGGCAGTAGAGAAAAGTTTAATTGTAATATAGATATTCCAGTTAATAAGGTAGCAGGGATATATACAATTGGAGCTGCTCAAAGATTTATTAACGATCAAGGTTATTTACCTGGTAAAAAAATAGTTATATTAGGATCGGGTGACAAAGAATTTTTAATAGCTAGAAGATTAATTGTAGAAGGTGCAAAAGTTATTGCTGTTATTGAACCATCTAATAACTTAAAGTGTAAAAATGATAAAAGTAAAAAAATCATAGATGCTTTTAACATACCTGTTAGATTAAATTATGATATATTAGATGTCACAGGAGATGAGAGAGTTACTGGAGTTATTATTAGTGATAAAAAGAATAATAAAGAGAATATTGAATGTGATGCCCTTTTGATATCACTAAATTGGAATTCAGAAAGTGAACTTGTGAAAGAAATAAATTTAAATATTAATAGTGATAATGACAGTATAATAGTAAATGATAGATTTGAGGCAAGTAAAAAAGGAATATTTGCTTGTGGAAATGCTATCCATTGTGATGAACTATCAGACGTTTGTACTAAAGAGGGAAGTTATGTAGGTAAAATTGTTAAAGAATATTTATATAATAACTAAGTTTTATAAGGATAACATTATATCTTTAGGTTATATTTTTAATATTATTAGTTTTAAAACATTTAATAGTAGATTAATTTTATAAAATAATTTTACTATCTTTTCATAAAATTTTTAAATTTCTGTTAAACACTTTCTTTTAATATTAGAAGTTTTATAGCAATTTTATTTTAAAGATAGTAAAATAGTATTTTTTATATTCAGATTAAAAAGATACTTTTTAATTCTTGAAAAATTAGAGTATTACCTATTTCATTTAAATGAATTCCATCTATGTAATATTCAGTATCTTTAGGTATTATATTATTAAGGCTTATAAAGTTAATATTGTTAGTACTGCATAGCCACTTGAGTTTAGTATTAAATTTCGCTAGATTTTCATTAATTTTATTATAATTTATATGAGAATCCCAACGCTTCTTAGCTAAAGAGTCTAAAACTTTAGGTGGGGATAAAATTATAGGTTTTATATTATGTGATAAACAATCATTTATCATAATTTTTAAATTATCTATAATAAAATCTATATTTCTATTACATAATATATCATTAGTTCCACACATGATGATACAGATTTTACAATGGGAGTTTAAGATATCTTTAGAAAACCTAGATAAAACGCCTGTTGATGTATCACCATTTATTCCTTTGTTTACAATAGATAAACCTAAATTTGTATTTAATAAAGAAATCCAATTTTTACTTTTAGAGACTCCATAACCAAAGGTTAATGAATCACCTATACATATTATTTTGGCAGAAGTATTTAAAGTTATCATTATTATATACCTTTCTTAAATTATTGTTATAATAATTTTAAATAAATTTTCACTTTAAAAAGTTTTGCTTAAACATTTTTTGCATATTAAAGTTTTTCCTTTATTAGCAGTTATATAATCATTATTTTTTAGCTCTTTATTACAGATAGAACATATTTTTTTAAGTTCATTTATCGTATTTTTTTCTAAGTTTTTCTTTAAGCTTTGTTTGTTATTTTTAGTTTCCGTCTTTTTATTAGCAGAATAGATAGTCTTAGGTTTTATAATGGTATTTTTTACTATGTTATATTCCATGGAATACATACTTTCTCCAAATAACTCTAACTCAAATCTAGGGTTTTCCTTATCATAAAATTCTTCAATTATTATTCTTCTTATTTGAACATCATTTACTATTAATCCGCTTTTTTCTATACCATCAAAAATACTTTTAGTAATATTATTTGTATCAGGATGACGTTTTTCACTTTTATAATAAACTTTTAAGACTGCAATTAAAGCCTCATCTAAAACTATATTAGGATTTTGAATTCTTGCTTTATAGGATATTTCTTCCTCATAATTTGCATATCTGTCGTGATATTTTCCAGAATTACTAGGTAGTATTGCCCTTCCTCTAGTATTAAACAATTTAAAATTAGATTTAGAAATAGGTGAGCCTTTAACTACCACTTTTGCGTAACAACTCATAATTTCTCCTTAATATAAGACTAAATTTTAATTTTAAGTATTTTCTTTGCAATGAACAATGTATTAAAATATAGTCTAAGATAAAAATTTTATTATAATTATAACATACTATTTAAGATTATACTTTGTTGAATGTGCTAAGACTATGAAGTATAATCAAATTGCAAGAGAATAAAAAGTTTACGAGGTATAAAGTAATGGAAGATAAGATAATTTTATCTATTGAAAGCAGTTGCGATGAAACATCAGCAGCTGTAGTAGTTAATGGAAGAGATGTTCTTTCTAATATCATAGCATCTCAAATAGATACACATAAAAAATTTGGAGGAGTAGTTCCAGAAGTTGCATCTAGAATGCATATAGAAGTTGTAAATTCTGTAGTTTCTGAGGCCTTAAAGGAAGCTAATAAAACATTACATGATATAGATGCAATAGGGGTAACCTACGGTCCAGGTCTTGTTGGAGCTTTATTAGTAGGACTTCAATATGCTAAGGGGCTAGCTTACTCTACAAATAAACCTTTAATAGGTGTAAATCACATAGAGGGACATATAAGTGCAAATTTTATTGAGCATAAAGATTTAAAACCACCTTTTATATGCCTAGTTGTATCAGGTGGGCATACATTTATAGTATATGTTAAGGATTATGGAGAGTATGAGATCATAGGTGAAACTAGAGATGATGCAGCTGGTGAAGCTTATGATAAAGTTGCTAGATCTTTAGGACTTGGATATCCAGGAGGACCTAAAATAGATAAGTTAGCTAAGGAAGGAAATCCAGATGCTATAAAATTTCCAAAAGCAAACTTTCATGATGAGACATTAGATTTTTCATTTAGTGGAGTAAAGTCAGCTGTTCTTAATTACTTAAATAAAATGGAAATGAAGAATGAAACTATAAATAAGGCTGATGTAGCAGCAAGTTTTCAAAAAGCAGTAGTAGAAGTATTAACGGATAATGTAATAAAAACTTGTAAAATGAAAAGGGTTGATAAAATAGCTATAGCAGGGGGCGTTGCGTCAAATTCAGCTTTAAGAGAAAATTTAATAAGGGAAGGAAAAGAGAGAAATATAAATGTTCTTTTTCCAAGCCCTATTTTATGTACGGATAATGCAGCTATGATAGGAAGTGCAGCTTACTTTGAGCTTTTAAAGGGTAATATTAAAACAATGGATTTAAATGCAAAACCTAATTTAAGATTGGGAGAAAAATAAATAAAGTTAAAAGGAGTGAATGTTTAACTTCATTCCTCTTTTTTATTAATAAAATACTTAAAAAGTAAATTGATGAATAAAATATAAAATATGCCATAATAATGTCATAATACATTGGTAATATATTATTAAGGTTGAGAAATAATTTAGTTTATAATATAGATTTATTAATATTTTAAGTTAGTGTTTTAGGAGGGTACGTTATGGGTAATTTCAATGATGAATTTAAAAGAAATAATACTAAAAAAGGAATAGTTAAAAAGTCTATATCTTTTATTGCTGGAGGACTAGTATGTGCCATGTTAGGCGGAGTAAGTGGTGGATACGGTGTTTATTATATGATGAAATCTGATATAGAAGTAAGTGATGATAAAAGTAACAGCTCTTTATATAGTTCAACTACAACAACAAACACATCAAAAGAGTTTGCAACTACAGGTGAAGCTTTAACAATAGCTGATGTTGTAAAAAAGGTAGGGCCAGCAGTGGTAGGGGTAGATGCTACAATAAACTCAACTTCAGGTACAGGTAGCAGTCTAGGTTCAGGATTTATAATAAGTGATGATGGTTTTGTTGTGACAAATTATCATGTTATAGAAGGAGCAACGAACATCAATATAATATTAAGTAATGGTGAAGAGGTTAGTGCAGAAGTTGTAAATTATGATTCAACAGAGGACTTAGCAGTATTAAATATAGTAGACAATATAGAGATGCCAGGGGTTGCAGAACTTGGAGATTCAACATCTGTAGAAACTGGGGAAGAAGTAATTGCTATAGGAAATCCTCTTGGAAAAGAATTTAGTGAAACAGTAACTAGTGGTATAGTAAGTTCTGCTAATAGAACAATAACAAAGACTGATACTTCTACTGTAGAATATATTCAAACAGATGCAGCAATAAACTCAGGAAATAGTGGTGGTCCTCTTATAAACTCAGCAGGGCAAGTTATAGGAATAAATACAGCAAAGGAAGTTGGAGAAGGAATAGAAGGTATAGGTTTTGCAATACCTATAAATGTTCTTAAGGAAAAGTTAGATTCTTTATCAAAACCAATGCTACTTTTAGGAATAACAGGAAGAACTATAGACTCATCAACAGCAAAGCTTAGAAACCTTACAGAAGGCGTATATATAGTTACTGTATCAGAATATAGTGCAGCAGAAAAAGCAGGTCTTCAAAGTGGAGATATAATAACAAGTTTTGGAGGAAATAAAATAACAAGTATAGACGAACTAAATACTTATAAACAAAATTATAATGAAGGCGATACAGTTAGTATGACAGTTTCAAGGAATGGAAAAGCAATGAATCTACAAATTGTTTTGGAAGCAAGTACTAGTGTAAATTAAGAATTCCCTTATAAATGTTAATATATAGAAGGAGCAGTATCAAAATGATTCTGCTCCTTATTTTAATTAAATTTTTTACCTAATCTATAGAAAAGTTCATAAGCTTCAAGGGTTTTTTTAGCTGTTTTTTCCCAAGTAAAGTTTTTGCTATTGTCAAACCCTTCTTTGCCTAAAGCTTCTCTTAGTCTATCATTATTTAAAAGAGTTACTAGTTTATTCTCAAGTTCATATTTATTATTAGGTTTAATTAAGATATACGAATTTTTTACAACTTCAGGAATAGATGTGGTATTTACAGTTAGTATAGGTATCTTACAGCTCATAGCTTCTAATGGAGGAAGGCCAAACCCTTCATAAAGAGAAGGGTAAACAAATAATTCACAACTATTATATAATGTTGGTAAAAATTCATCTTCAACAAAACCAATAAACTTTATATGTTCTTTTCCATCCAATTTTTCCGAATATTCCTTTAGTTTTAAGCCTTCATCCTTTAAGGAACCTGCAATAACTAAATCAAACTCACCATTTAGTGATGAATAAATATTACTAAAGGTGTCTATTAAAAGTTTTACATTTTTTCTTAAACTAAAACCACCAAGATATAGGACAAAGGGATTTCTTATATTGAATCTAGCTTTCATTTTGTCTTTACATATTGATTTATCTAAAGGTTTAAAAGTTTTATTAGCAGCTAGTGGAGTTACTACAATTCTTTCACTTGGGAATGAAGGGAAAAATTTTAATATATCTTTCTTTGAATATTCAGAAACTGTTAGGATTCCATCAGCATCATTAAAAATAGTAGGCATATTTTTTAGAAAGTTTTTAAGATATGCTTTTCCTACAGTTTCAGGTAACACATAGGGGATTAAATCATGGATTGTAACAACCTTTAAAAAGTTACCTTTTTCATTTAATCCCATACCATTTTGCGGGATATGATATAAATCAATAGATTCTTTATCCCCGTAGAGAGGAATATAGGAGTTTTCAAAGAAATGCTGATGCTTTTTAGATGACATAATAATTTTTGTATTATCATTATTAAAAGCCTCTTCTTTTTCTCCAGAACAAAAAATATGGAAATCGTTATGAGTACTATCTATATTTATCATAGATTCAATTAAATTATAGGTATATGTACCAATACCAGTACCATTATACCAAGATGCACCTCTAGCATCTAATAGTATTTTCATAAAGTAAACATCCCCCAAATATAACTATAATATAAATAATATTATAAAAAGATACTATATGTGAATATAACTAAGATAAAAAATTATATAATATAAGGAAAATTAATATTTGAGGGAAAAACATGGATTATAGTTATGTTAAGGAATTAATAGAAAAAAACTATGGCATAAATGTAAAGTCTGTGGACAAAATAAAAAATGTTTATAAGATAAAAAGTAATAATAATTCTGAATTCTGTTTAAAGGTGATAAATTACAATTACCCACACTTCTATTTTATAATTTCAGCAATTGAGCACTTAAAAAATCGTAACTATGAAAATATATTAGAAATAATAATTGATAAAGAAAATAAAAATTATATAGCTTTTAAAGATAGATTTGCATATTTAACCAGGTGGATAGATTCTAGACAAGGAAACTATGATAATCCTATAGATTTAGAAAAGGCTACAATAAATTTAGCAAAGCTTCATAAATGTAGTGAAGGATTTTCTATAAATTCAAGAATGAAACCTAGGATATATTGGGGAAATTGGATTAAAAATTTTGAAACAAGAGGAAAAGAGATATTAGATTTTAAAAATAGAATATATCAAAAAGCTTATAAATCAGATTTTGACTTGTTATATTTAACTATTATAAATGAAGAATTAAAAAAAGTTGAAAACAGCATAATTGGTTTGAAAAGAAGTAAATATAGAGAATTTATGTCTAGAGAAATTATGAAAAGGGGTTTTTGTCATCACGATTATGCTCACCACAATGTACTCTTTGATAGTAATAATAATATAAAAATAATTGATTTTGATTACTGTATATTAGATACTCATCTTCATGATTTAGGGAGTCTTTGTATAAGAGTTATGAAAGACGGAAAGTGGGAAGTTAGTAAATTTGAAAAAATAATAAATGACTATTCAAAAGTTAAAGAGGTTGAAAAAGAGGAGATTAAGATTCTTAAATATTTTCTTATGTTCCCCCAAGGATATTGGCAACTTGGCATACAGTATTATTGGGAGCAGCAACCTTGGAAAGAAGAAGTTTTTATAGGGAAGATTTTAAAGTATATAAATGATATAAAGATGAGAGAAGAGTTTATAGAAGAATTATAATATTGAGGTGATTATATGAATTTAACTGATGAGTTAAGAGTTTTTTTAGAGTCTAACGATATAGTAATTGCAGATAAAAAAGATGAGAATTATAATAAAACTTCTATTGATAAAATAGTTCATATAGATAATTTAGTTAAGATACAAAAAGCTATATTAAGTTATGATAAGCCATATAGCTTAGGACTTTCTAGTTTCATATGGAAAGATATAGAGATGTTTAAGATGTGGAATAGACGTGGAAGAAAAATTATTAAAGACTATAATTTGAAAGAACTTGAGGATATAGTTAATAAGGGAGAAAATTCTATAAACACAATATATAAAATTCCATACTTGAATCTTATACATAGAGCAATGGATAATAATGAAATATGTGTAGGAAAAACCTCTGAAAGTAATATATGGAAGTCAGAAAAAATAAATGTATTAGATTTAAGTAAAATGAATTTTAATTTAATAGAACAGGACTGTTATAAATACCTTTTTAAATTTAAAAAGAAAGGAATTTCTTTAGCCTATGACAAGATAGTAGATCATTTTATTAAAAGACAAAGCCTAAGTGAAAATAGTAGTATATATATAAATAGTTTATTATCTTATCCCTATGAATCTATGAAGATTATTCAAAGGGAGTATTTAAGAGAAACATTAAATAGAGAGGAAATCTTAAAGAAATCTGAAATCTTAAGAGATTTTTATGACGAGAGTTTAATTTAAGGGTGATTAGTATGGTGAAAGTAAGATATAGTGATGAAAAGTATTTATGTAAATATGATTTGTCTATGGATTTTTTTGAAAGATTAGGGTTAGATATTACTGATTTATGGCCAAATAGAAATGTATATATTTTAGATACTAAACAAGGGAAAAAAATATTAAAGATGATAGATTATTCTAATCAAAGATTAAATTTTATATGTAAAGGCATGGATTATATACGAAATAACTATGAAAATATACTAAATATTAATACTCTTCCAAATGGAGAAAAATCTATCCTTTGGAAAGGAAAGACTTATATATTAATGAATTTAATAGACGGAGTAGAATGCGAAGTTGCAAATCCTATAGATTTAGAAATAACATCAAAATCATTAGGATTAATGCATAAAGCATCCTATGGATTATTAGAAACATTATCTAATAAAGAGATAATAGATAATTTGGGAAACTATTATTTAGAAAAAGTTTTTAATGAAGATAAGGAATTTTTGTTAAAGTTTAAAGAGCAAGTGGCAGGGTATAAATATAGAAATGAATTTGATGAAATTTTTTTAAATAATGTAGATGAAAATATAGAGATAATAGAAAAATGTAAAGATTTATTAAAATTAACCAAGTATTATTCATTATGGAGTAATAATAAATATATAGTTTTATGTCATAATGATTTAGCTTATCATAATATAATAATAAAAGATAAGAAAGTTAATTTTATAGACTTTGATTACTCTAAAATAGATCTTAGAATAAAAGACCTTAGCGAATTTATAACAAAGACAATTAAACGATTTGGATTTAGTGTAGAGATGTGTGATACTATAATTGATAATTATAGTAAAGTAAATGATTTGTGTGAAGAGGAACTAAATATTATGTATATATATATGATGTATCCTTATGATTTTACTATTATATCTAAAGAGTATTATAAAAAGCTTAAGGATTGGAACTATGAATCTTATTTATATAAATTAAAAAATAAATTAAGTTATACTAAAGAAAAAGAAGAAACACTAAAATATTTTAGAGATAAATATTTATAATAAACTTTAAGCACATGGTCACTTTAAAATCATGTGCTTAGTTCAAGTTTAAGATAATAATAAAGTGTTTTCATAGGCGTCAAGGGTGTTGTAAGCAGTTTTTTTCCAGCTAAATCTGCTAGAGTGAATGAGGCCTTTGTGTATGAGATAGGAAGATAGCTTTTTATCGTTGAAAATATTAAGTATAGCAGAAGCTATGTCATCTATATTAGATGGATTTATTAAAATCGAAGCATCTCCACAAACCTCAGGTACTGATGTTAAGGCTGATGATATAACAGGTGTTGCACAGGCCATAGCTTCAAGAACTGGAAGCCCAAAACCTTCATAAAATGATGGATATACAAGCATTGATGATGCATTATAAAAGTAAGGCATATCGTTAGTTTCAATAAAGCCTGGAAAGATTACAGATGATTCTAAATTAAGCTCAAGGGTGCGCTTTTTATAAGTTTCATAAGAAACTCCGTGACGACCTACTATAACTAGCTTTACAGGATGTTTTACCTTAGATTTTACTAGATTAAATGCTTCTATCAAACCTAAAATATTTTTTCTAGGACTAAAGCCACCAACATATAGTATAAAATCAGTATCAATTGAATATCTTTTTTTTAGAACTCTTTTACAATAGGATTTATCTAAAGGTTTATACATGTCTTCAGCAGCTAAGTGTGTAACATAAACTTTTTCTTCAGGGTAATTAAGGTACTCGCATATATCTTTTTTAGAAAACTCAGACACAGTTATAATACTACTTGTTGCTTTTAAAATAGTAGGTAGTTGATTATGAAAAACTTTTAAAAATACATCACTAACAGTTTCAGGCATTTTTAAAGGTATTATATCGTGTAGTGTTATTATTGAAGGACAGGAAGAGTTTTCGCATATTCCTATACCGTTTTGAGGTATATGATATATATCATATTTATTTTTTTCTAAAATATTAGGAGTCTTTATATATTCCCAGAAATTATTATTAGGATTTCCTAAAGAATTTGCTAATGAAAAATTATTTTTTAAATTTAAATCTAACTTTGAATCTTTAGGGGTAAGTATTGTATAGTCATTTAAAAAATCTATTTGATTAAAATTATTTATTAATTGGTAGGTATAGTTCCCAATACCTGTACCCCTATATAAAGTGGCAGCTCTGCCATCTATACTAATGTTCATAAGTTAATCCTTCCTTCATAGATATAATATTATTATATTAGAATTTGTTATAAAATGTTAATATAAATATGAAATGGGACATATAAATATACAGGGGGTGAGCAATATGATGAGAGAATTTGAAATTGAAAGACAATTTAATATTAAAATAGAAACTATGAAACCAAATAAAGGTGTGTATTATTTAAACACAAATAAAGGGGAAAGGTGTTTAAAAAAAATAAATTTTGGAATACAAAAACTAGAATTTGTATGTGGAGCTAAGGAGCATTTAATTAATAATGGATTTGAAAATGTTGATAGGTATTTTATGAACATAGATAATGAGCCTTATGCAATAGTAAATGAAGATTTATACACACTTTCTCAGTGGATTAAAGGGCGTGAATGTGATTTTACATCTATCTCTGATGTGAGCTTAGCAGCTAGTAAACTTGCAGGACTTCATGAATGTAGTAAGGGATATGATCCGCCAGAAAATTCAAAACTTAAAAGTGATTTAGGAAGATGGCTAACTCTTATGGAAAAAAGAATAAAAGCTTTAGATAAAATGAGGGATATGGCCAGAAAAAAATATAATAAGCAACAATATGATTTAGATTATTTAGATAATGTTGATTTCTATAAAAAATTGGCCGTTAGAGCTTTAAATGTTTTAAAGACATCAGACTATTTAAATTTATGTGAAAAGGCTGAAAATGAGAAAATGTTTTGTCACCATGATTATACCTATCATAACATCATAATAGATGAAAAAAATGATGTTAACATAATAGACTTTGACTACTGTAAGAGAGAAGTAAGAACCTATGATCTAGCTAATTTTATAACTAAAGTGTGCAAAAAAGTAGATTGGAATATAGATTATGCTAATAAAATAATAGAAGAGTATAATAAGGTTTCAAAGCTTTCAGAAAATGAATATAGAGTACTCTTTGCATATTTATTATTTCCTCAAAGATTTTGGAGATTAGCTAATAGATATTACTACAATGAGGTTACTTGGGGGCAAAACACATTTACAAAGAAGCTAAATAATATGTTAGGAGAGCAAGAGAAGTATATTAACTTTATAAATGAATTTAAAGAAACTTATAATCAAGAAGAATAACTACTTATAATAAACGCCTTATATTTAGGCGTTTATTTTTTGTATTTGTGACAAAGTAGTTAAAAGATACATAAAATAATTAAGGATATAATATAAAGATATTTAGGTGATTTTATGAAAGTTGGAGAATACGTTGTAAGAAAGTCCTATGGTAAAGATATAACATTTAAAATAATGGATATAAAAGAAATTAAAAATAAAAGGATTTATATATTAAAAGGAATAAACCTTAGAATAATTGCAGATTCTTTAGAAGATGATTTGGAAAGCGTAGACGATGATTATGTAGGAGATAAAGATAAAATTTTTAATTCAAGAGTTAACGAAACAATTAGAAAAGCAATGGTTTTAAGGGGAATGGATGTTAAATTATCCCCAAAGTCTCAAAAGATTAATAAAAATGATCATTTGGTTTTTGGAAGACCGGGAAAAATACTTCATGTAGATGGAGATTCAAGCTATTTAGAAACATGCCTTAAGGTTTATAAACAGTTAAAGTTAGATGCTGCAGGTTTTGCAATTCCAGAGAGAGAGCAACCAAAAAAAATTTTAGATTATGTAAAAGAAACAAAACCAGATATAGTTGTTTTAACAGGACATGATGGTGTTATAAAAGGAACAAAAAATTATTTAGACTTAAATAATTATAGGAATTCTAAATATTTTATAGAATCTGTAAATGTTCTTAGAAATTATAATGCAAGTTATGATGAACTAGTTATATTTGCAGGTGCATGTCAATCTTGTTATGAAGGGATATTAGATGCTGGAGCTAATTTTGCAAGTTCACCAAATAGAGTTTTAATACACTGTTTAGATCCTGTTTTTGTATGTGAAAAAATAGCTTATACAAAAATAAATGAGATAGTATCAACAATAGATGTTATAGAAAATACAATTACAGGTATTAAAGGAATTGGGGGATTACAAACTAGAGGAAAGTACAGGGAAGGGTATCCTAAATCACCTTATATAACCTAAATTTAAAAAGAATAATTTTAAGCCTTTTAACAAATAATAAAACTAGATGTTGAAATAAGGAAAACTCATTATTCTAAAGCTTAGGCAATTTTTTTATTTTAAAAACATCATTCTTAAAAATAAAGTGAAAGAAGGTGTTAAAAGATGAATATAAATAATACATTACAGACAATAAAAAAAGACTTAGAAGGGCATGTTGGAGAAAAGGTATTATTAAGGGCTAATAACGGTAGAAAAAAAATATCAGTAAATGAAGGAATTTTAGAAGGAGTATACACTAGTATTTTTGTCATAAGGGTAGAAAATGATTTTCCAAGAACTTTAACTTATAATTACTCAGATGTTTTAACAAACACAGTACAGCTAAACTTTTCTTAATTTAAAAAGAGAGCATAAGCTCTTTTTTTATGTATAAAAAAAGAAAGATGGTGGGTTTCCATCTTTCAACTATGGTATAAAAGGGTATTGAGAATTTATGAGAGGTTATATGGTCAATAACCTACTTTATAATACGACATTTTCTGAGATATGTCAACAATAATAGTGAAAAAAATATAATTTTTTTTTGTTTTTTTTAATATATAGAAGATATACCATATAAATAGAACATTAATATTATTAAACATGTAAATTAAATTAAAAAATTATAGATTTAGGAATAATATCTTATATATAGCTGTATATTATAATAAGTATAATAATAGGGGGTATTTCATGGTTAATTTAGATATTATTAAAGAAAATATTCAACTTGAAAAATTAGTCGGAGAAGAATCAGTAAGCATACCAGTTAAAGAAGAGTACTTAATTCCAGATACACATCCTGATGTTTATAAAATACTATCTTTAGATGTAGATGCATCTATAACTAATAGAGAAGTACAAACGGACAAGGTTATGGTAGAAACTTTGTTAAAGTTTAATGTAATTTATTTAGCTAAAGAAGATGGGGAGTTTGTAATAACTAATCACGTTTATGAGAAGAAGATGTCTAATCCAATAGACGTACAAGGTGCAGAACATAAAATGGTATGCTATGCTAAGTGCGAACTAGAACATATTAATTCAAATATAATAAATGAAAGAAAGATAAGTGTAGAATCTTACTTTACAATTAAGTGTAAAGTCTATGAAAAAGATAATGTTGAGTTTATTAAGGATATAAATTCAAATGGAGATGTACAGGTTCAAAAGAAGCCAGATAGAATAGAAAAAATAGTAGCAAATAAAAATTTTAACATAGATTCTAAAACAAAAATAAAGACAGGAATAGATAAGCCTCAAATAGATAAAATAATAAGCTATAACTATTTAATTCATAAAAAAGATATTAAAATTCTAGAAGATAAAGTACAATCATCTTGTTATATGAAAATAAATGTTATATATAAATCTAATGATTCAAAGGAATTATATATTTTAGAAGATGATATTCCTATAACAAAAGAAGAAGAGATAATTGGTGTAGGCTTAGGAATGGTAGCTGATTATGATATGGAGTTAAATAGTATTAATATAGATGTTTTAGAAGATGAAACTGGTGAGAAGAAAGTAGTAGATTTTGATGTTTTAATAAATGTTGATGCTAAGTTTATTAAGATTGAGGATATAGAAATATTAGATGATATTTATTCTCCAACAAGTACTATAACAGTTAATAAAGATGCTTTTAATATATATATGACTAGGGCTGAAGGTTCAACAGAAATTATAGTGAAAGATAATATAACATTAGAAAATGATGATAATATAGCTCAAATAATAAATAGCATAGGTAAAGTAATAAGTGTAAATAGTAAAATAGATAATAATAAAGTAATAGTTGACGGTGTTTTAAAAGTTGATAGTATCTATGCTTGTTCTGATGAAAATAAATATTTAAATACAATAACAGGGGATCTTCCTTTTGAGGCAGCAATAGATATACAAAACATAACTGAAGGAATGGAATGTAATATTTATGTTAATTTAGAAAATATACAAAGCACCATAGAGGCAAATACAATAGCTGTTAAGGCAGTAATATATATAGGAGCTAAAGTAAAAGAAAAGGTTATTAAAGAGTATATTAAGGATATAGAACAAAAGGACGAGATAAAGGAAAAGACAGCTTCAATAATTATATATGTAGTTCAAAAAAATGATAGCATATGGAAATTAGCAAAAAAATATAATACAACTATGGAAGATATAATAAAATTGAATAATATAGAAAATCCTGATGTAATATACGAAGGAGAAAAGTTAATTATACCAGGAAGAGCGATAATTTAAAGTCTTAGCTATTTTGATTTGGACATAAAAATCCATTTTAAAATAGCTTTTATTTTGGATTTTATATTAAATTAATAGTATACTAAAATAATATTTGAACATAGAAAAATTCCTTATATATGAAAATGAAAATTATGGTTTATATGATATAATATAAATAATAAAATTTTCTAAACTATTTAATAATTTTCATTGAAATATTCAAGGGTAAGGTAATATAATCTTATTAATTACTAAAGAGAGGAAGATAAAATGAGGAAAAAAGCATATGCAAAAATAAATATATCCCTAGATGTAATAGGAAAGAGAAAAGACGGATACCATTTATTAAAAATGATTATGCAAACTATAGATTTATATGATGAAATAGACATTATGAAAACTTACGATAAATCTATAAAAATACATTGTAATAAGCAGTATGTGCCTTGTGATGAGAGAAATTTAGCATATAAAGCCGCAAAGTTATTTAAGGATAAATACAATATAAGAGATGGGGTTATTATAAAAATAAAAAAGAATATCCCTGTTGCAGCAGGACTTGCTGGTGGTAGTACAGATGCAGCTGCAGTTTTATCAATTATGAATACAATGTTTAAGGTAGGGGCAAAGAAGGAAGAATTAAGTGAGTTAGCTCTTAAGATAGGTGCAGATGTTCCTTATTGCATAAAAGGTGGTACAGCCCTTTGTGAAGGTATAGGGGAGAAGATAACTTATTTAGGGAAATTTGAAAATAAGATATTGGTTGTTATTAAACCTAATTTTGGGGTTCCAACTAAAGATATATATGGAAGTTTAGATATAAACAAAATATATAAACATGTGAAAACAGATGAATTAATAAGTGCTATAAAAAGGGATGATATCTATGGTGTATGCAAAGATATGAAGAATGTTTTAGAAAATGTTACCTTAGGAAAACATAAAATACTTGGAGAAATAAAAGAAGAGTTAAGATATAACGGTGCAATAGGTGCTATGATGAGTGGTAGTGGACCTACTATATTTGGTTTTTTTGAAGATATGTTAACAGCTCAAAATGCTTATGAGTATATAAAAGGAAAGTATGGATTTAAAGATATTTTTATAACTCGTACAATAAATTAACAAAAAGGTGAATAAAATATAAGCCTCTTGATAATAATTAAAATATCAGGGGGTGTTTTTTATGAAAAAGATAGTTTTTTATGTATTAATAACAATAACATTTTTAGGTGCATTAAGTGGATATAGTTATGCAAGTGGGGCTCAAGATAATAATGACTTAATAGATTCAATAAGTAATAAAATAATAAGATTTCATGTTCTTGCAAATAGTAATTCAAAGGAAGATCAAGAACTTAAAATAAAAGTTAAAGACAAGATAATAGAATATATATTTCCAGCTCTTAAAGAATCTAATAGTTTAGAAGAGTCAAGAGAGATATTAGCTAAAAATGAAGAGGAAATTATAAAAATAGCAAATGAGTGTATTAGAGAAAATGGATATGATTATTCTGTATCAATAGAATTTAAAAGAGAAAACTTTCCAGAAAAAGTTTATGGGAATATAACACTTCCACAAGGTGAATACGAAGCTTTTAGGGTTTTGATAGGACAAGCCTCAGGTGAAAATTGGTGGTGTGTAATGTTTCCGCCGATATGCTTTGTAGATGTTACTAAAGGGCAAGTAAGTTATGATGAAACAGAGGAAGTTATGAAAGAAGCTTTGACAGATGATGAATTTAATGAAGTAAATAATAATATGGTAGTAGATGAATCAGAAAACATAAAATTTAGTTTAAAAATATTTGACTTATTTGAGTAGAAAATTTAAACTACAACTAGATAAAATTTATTTTATCTAAACTTAATATATTTCTTAAATTTATAATTTAACTTAAGTTCTAAATTTAGGATGTTAAAAAAGTTTATAAATTTATGTTAAAGGTGAGGTACTTATGAATAAAAAAGCGTTAATAACTATTTCTAGTTGCCAAATAGATGATGCAGATAATAAAGTTGAACTTATCACTTTAGGTAATTTTAAAGAAAAAGATGGTATATATGAAACTATATATAAAGAAAGTGAAGAATCAGGTTTAGGTGAAACAGAAACTGTTCTTAAGATAGAAAAGGACATGCTAACTTTAAAAAGAAGTGGTGCTGTATCAACTGTTATGGAGTTTAAAAAAGATAATAATTCAGTGATTTTATATGAAACTCCTTATGGAATATTAGAGTTTAAAACAATAACAAAGGATTTGAAAATAGATGTCAATGAAAATGGTGGAAATGTTTATATAAATTACTCATTAATTGCAGATGGACAAGCTCCTTTAAAGACAGAGTTAAAGTTAGACATAAAGGTTAAGAACTAATATTACGGGTTAAAAACCCACTATTTTTTAAGTAGTGGGTGAAAAAACTCATAAAAATATAACAAACCACTAGACATAACTATATAGTTTGTGCTAAAATCGTATCTATGTTGTTTAATATATTAAAATCCCATTCTAAATGGAGTTAATTTTAATTATAATGCTTAGAATATAGGTTGTCAATATCTTTTATTAAATTTAGGAGGAAAAGTCATATGAAAAAGACTAAATATGTATTTGTAACTGGTGGAGTTGTATCATCACTTGGAAAAGGAATAACAGCAGCGTCTTTAGGAAGATTATTAAAAAATAGAGGATTTAAAGTAAGTATACAAAAATTTGACCCTTATTTAAATGTTGATCCAGGAACTATGAGTCCATACCAACATGGTGAAGTTTTTGTAACAGATGACGGAGCAGAAACTGACTTAGATTTAGGTCACTATGAAAGATTTATTGATGAAAACTTAACTCAAAACTCTAATGTTACTGCAGGAAGAGTATACTGGTCAGTAATATCTAAAGAAAGAAGAGGAGAATACTTAGGAGGAACAATCCAAGTTATACCTCACATAACTAACGCTATAAAAGAGAGAGTTTATAGAGTTGGAAAAGAAAGAGATGTAGATGTTGTTATAACTGAAATTGGTGGAACTGTTGGAGATATAGAATCTCAACCATTCTTAGAAGCTATAAGACAAATTAAATATGAAGTAGGAATAGAAAATGTTTGTTTTATTCATGTAACTTTAATTCCTTACTTAGGAAAAGCTGGAGAATTAAAAACTAAACCTACTCAACATTCAGTAAAAGAATTAAGAAGTATAGGAATTCAACCAGATATAATAGTTTGTAGATCTGAAAAAGAAGTTCCAAAAGAAGTTAAAAATAAAATAGGTTTATTCTGTAATGTAGATGGAAATTCTGTAATACAAAACTTAGATGCAGAACATTTATATGCAGTACCTTTAATGCTTCATAAAGAAGGTTTAGATAGATTAGTTTGTGAAAAATTACAACTTGCATTTAGAGATATAGATAATGCTGAGTGGATAGATATGGTACATAGAATAACTCATTTATCTCAAAATACAAAGATAGCTTTAGTTGGAAAATATGTAGAGCTACATGATGCTTATATATCAGTAGTTGAAGCTTTAAATCATGGTGGATTATTTAATGATTCAAATGTAGAGATAAAATGGATAAATTCAGAAGACTTAAATAGAGAAAACTCAGAGGAACTTTTAGGTGATGTAGACGGAATATTAGTTCCAGGTGGCTTTGGTGATAGAGGAATAGAAGGAAAAATAGAAGCTATAAGATGGGCTAGAGAAAACAAAAAACCATTCCTAGGAATATGTTTAGGAATGCAATGTGCAGTTATAGAATTTGCTAGAAATGTTTGTGGATTTGAAGGGGCTCATTCATCAGAATTAGATCCAGAAACTCCATACCCAGTTATAGATTTAATGCCAGAGCAAAAAGATGTTGAAGAATTAGGTGGAACTATGAGACTTGGACTTTATCCATGTAAAGTTAAGGAAGATACATTAGTTCACGATGCATATACATCAGATTTAATCTATGAAAGACATAGACACAGATATGAATTTAATAATGAATTTAGAACTAAATTAGAGGAATCAGGATTAATATTATCAGGAACATCTCCAGATGCAAGACTAGTAGAATGTGTTGAAATTAAAGATCACCCATGGTTTGTAGGAGTTCAATATCATCCTGAATTAAAATCAAGACCAAACAATCCTCATCCATTATTTAAGAAATTTATTGAAGCAGCCCTTGCTAATAAGTAAATTTTAATAAAAAAGATACAGTATTAAAAAAAATTCTGTATCTTTTTAATATTTGACATTGAATTTAAACAATTTTGTATATAATATAAGATATAAGGATTAATTTATATAAACCATGAAAATAATAAAAATATCCTTAAAATTTAGGAATACAAAAGTAACCACAATCTTTTGTTAAAACTTTTCATATATCATTTCTTAGGTAAATTCCATTTTTAATATTGTTTTGAATTAAGATTAGTATTTAAATTTATAACATAAAAAATATATATTTTGGAGGTGTGCTTATTGTTAAGTAAGGCATATGATGATATGACTTTAATCCAATTAAGAGAGATTGCTAAAGAAATTGGAATTAAGAATATCACTAAAAAGAAAAAAAGTGAATTAATAGAGGATATAAAATTAAATTCTCCTAAAGCAATAGAGAAAGACGGTATAATATTAAAAGAAAAAATTGCACCTAAGTTTGTAGAAAGTGCTACTGTAAATAGTAATGTTTCACAAAATACAGTAGAGAATACTTTAGAAAAAACACAAGATGAAGCAAACGAAGAGAAAAAAGAAAAGTTTAAGCAAATGTTAAAGTCATCAGATAGCGTAAAAGGTATTTTAGAAATACTAGATACAAATAATTTTGGTTTTTTAAGATGTAGAAATTATTTAACAAGTGATGAAGATGTTTATGTATCACCAGCTCAAATAAGAAGATTTAACCTAAGAACTGGAGATGAGGTAGAGGGAAAGGTTAGATATCCTAAAGAAGGGGAAAAGTTTAAGGCACTTATCTTTGTAGAAAAGGTAAACGGAGATAGACCAGAAAAAGCTATAGGAAGAAAAAGATTTGAAACATTAGTTCCTATTTATCCTAATGAAAGATTAAAGCTTGAAACAAGTGATGAAAAAGATTTAAGTTCAAGACTTATGGACATAGTATGCCCAATAGGAAAGGGACAAAGAGGAATTATAGTTGCCCCACCAAAAGCAGGTAAAACATCCCTTCTAAAAAAGGTAGCTCAAAACATTTCTAAAAATTATCCAGATATTAAACTTATAGTACTTCTTATTGATGAAAGACCAGAGGAAGTTACAGATATGCAAAGAAGTATAAATGGAGAAGTAATTTATTCAACTTTTGATGAAGAACCACAAAATCATGCAAAGGTAGCTCAAATGGTTTTAGAGAGAGCTAAAAGAATGGTTGAACAAGGAAGAGATGTGGTTATACTTCTAGATTCTATAACAAGACTATCAAGGGCATACAATTTAACTATTACACCAACTGGAAGAACACTATCTGGTGGATTAGACCCAGGTGCTTTAATTATGCCTAAGAAATTCTTTGGTGCAGCTAGAAATATTGAAGAGGGTGGAAGTTTAACAATCTTAGCCACTGCTTTGGTAGAAACAGGAAGTAGAATGGACGATATGATTTTTGAAGAATTTAAGGGAACAGGAAATATGGAAGTTCACTTAGATAGAAAACTTCAAGAAAGAAGAATATTCCCAGCTATTGATATTTATAAATCAGGAACTAGAAAAGAAGATTTATTACTAGATGAAAACGAAAAAGAAGTAGCGTATGCTTTAAGAAGAAGCATGTATAGGGATGGAAATATAGATTCAATAACTGAAAATTTAATAGGTATATTATCTAAAACAAAAAATAATAAAGAATTTATAGATATGTTCTTAAAAAACATAAATGAAAGTAAATAAAATAAAAAAGACATTAATTTTAAATTAATGTCTTTTTTATAACACACAAAAGAAAAATGGGGAAAGATAAACTTTCCCATTACCCAATTATTTATTAAGGTTAAATCTTTTGTTGAACTTGTCAACTCTTCCGCCAACATCAACGATTTTTTGTTTTCCAGTAAAGAATGGGTGGCATTTTGAGCATATTTCAACTTTAAGTTCATTTTTAACAGAACCAGTTGTAAAAGTATTTCCACATGCACACTTAACCACAGCATCGTGATGGTATTCTGGATGTATGCCTTCTCTCATCTTTATTCACCTCTTTCGGATTATAAATGTTGATAAACAACTAGTAACAAGTATAACACGACGAATTTTAATCGTCAATAGTTTAAAATAACTATGATTTAATATATAATCAAAAGGTAATAAAATAATCATTGAGGAGTTTTTTATGAGTAAATTATATTTTAGATATGGTGCTATGAATTCAGGAAAATCAACACACTTAATGCAAGTTGCATATAATTATGAAGAAAGAGGAATGGTTCCTATAATAATAAAACCAGATGTGGATAAAAAGGGTGGTAGGAAAGTAGTATCAAGACTTGGTGTAGATAAAGAAGTAGATTTTCTGATAAATAAACAAGATAATATTTTAGAAATAATAGAAGAAAATTTAAATCATGGCAAAAAAATAGATTGTATAATTGTAGATGAAGTGCAATTTCTTTTGACTCATCATATTGATGAACTTTTTGAGATAGCTGTAACTAAGGATATTCCAGTTATATGTTATGGCTTAAGAACAGACTTCAAGATGAATGGATTTGAGGGAAGTGAAAGACTACTTTTACTAGCCCACAGTATAGAAGAAATGAAAACTATATGCAAGTGTGGGAGAAAAGCGGTTTTAAACGCTAGAATGTTAAATGGAGAGTTTATATTTGAAGGAGAACAAGTTGCTATAGATTTATTAGATAATGTTCAATACGAAGCTTTATGTGGCCAATGTTATTTTAAGTATAAATCACAATCTAAAAACTAAAGATGTGAGAGGAAGAGAAAATTTATGAGAAAAAGTCAAGTTGGTGGGCAAGCAGTCTTAGATGGGGTTATGATGAGAGGGAAAGTTGGGGTAGCCACAGCTGTTAGAATGCCAAATGGAAGGATAAATGTAAGGTTTAGAAAAACAAAACCTCATAAAAGTAAATATAAAATTTTATCTTTGCCAATAGTAAGAGGAATAGTTATACTTTTAGGGTCTTTAAGACAAGGTATGAGAGAAATGGATTTTTCCTCTGAAGATTCTTTAGAAGAGGAACAGTCAAAATTTGAAGTATGGTTAAGCAAAGTATTAGGAAAAAAGACTGATGATATAATTTTGGGGATTTCAGTTTTAATATCACTAATTATTGCAGTGGGGATTTTTATCGTTGTACCTGTCCTGATTACTAATTTTATAAGAGGTTTTGGTGTGCCAGAAGTTATATTAAGTTTTTTAGAAGGCTTTATAAGTGTAGCAATTATACTTATATATATGTATGCAATTGGAAGAACTAAAGATATAAGAAAGTTATTTCAGTATCATGGTGCAGAACATAAAACCATATTTTGTTATGAAAATGAGGAAGAGTTAACTGTAGATAATGTGAAAAAGTACCCAAGATTTCATCCAAGATGTGGAACTAATTTTTTACTTATAGTCATTATTGTAAATATTTTTTTATTTTCGTTTATTAATTGGGATTCTGTAACAATAAGGATTGTAACTAGATTAATATGTTTGCCTTTAGCTATAGGGGTGTCCTATGAAATTATAAAATGGCTTGGTAATTCAGAAAGTAAGATATCAAAAATAGTGGCGTATCCAGGACTAAAGTTACAAATGCTTACAACAAGAGAACCAAATAACATGGAAATAGAGGTGGCAATTATGGCTTTGAAAAGAGCAGAGGGAATAAAAGATCCCGAGAAAACTGTAGATGAGTTATTAAATATTTCTAAAGAAAGTTTGAAAAAGCAAGATATAGATACCTATATTTTAGATAGTAATCTTTTATTAGGAAATATTTTGAATAAGGATAAGCTATGGTTAATAATGAATAAAAATGAAAAGGTATCAAAGTATAAAGAAAAAAGATTTATGGAACTAGTAGAGAAAAGAAAAAGGAAAATGCCAATTCAATACATATTAAAAGGATGCGAATTTATGGGCCTAAATTTATATGTAGAAGATGGTGTGCTAGTTCCAAGGGGAGATACTGAAATTTTAGTTGAGGAAGTTTTGAAAAATATAGGTGAAGATGAAAATCTTAATATATGTGATCTTTGCTCAGGAAGTGGGGCGATAGGAGTTTCTTTAGCATATTACAGAAAAAATATATTAGTTGATTTAGTAGATATTGCAACTACTCCAGAGAAAGTTACAAAGATAAATATAAGAAACTTAAAGCTTCAAGAAAGATGTAAATTTATAAAAAGTGACCTTTTAAATGAAATAATAAAGGAAAATAAAAAATATGATATTCTTGTTTCAAATCCGCCCTATATAAGGGAGAGTATTATAGATACTCTGATGGATGATGTTAAAAATTATGAACCTCATATAGCATTAGATGGTGGAATTGATGGTCTTGATTTTTATAAAAGAATAATAAATGATAGTAAAGAAGTTTTAAAGGAGAATGGAGTCTTAGCCTTTGAAATAGGCTTTGACCAAGGAGAAGATGTTAAATCATTAATGGAAAAAGAGAACTATAAAGATATAAAAGTTATAAAAGATTTAGCAGGTTTAGATAGAGTGGTTATAGGAAGACTATCTTAAATTACAATAAAGAAATTTAAACTATAACTGAGGTTAAAACTTGAAAAAAAATATAATGTTATGTTATAATAACTGAATGTGAAAATATGAGTTGCGGAGTGATAAATAGATGATACTAGATAGGTTAAACTTTATTGAAAATAAGTATGATGAACTTTCCGTTAAAATAAGTGATCCTAGCATAATGGCAAACCAAAATGAATGGAGAAAATTATGTAAAGAGCATGCTGACTTAGAGATAATAGTTAATAAGTATAAAGAGTATAAAGAAGCTATAGATGATTTAGAAGCTAATAAAGAAATGTTAGGTGAAGAATCAGATCCAGAAATGAAGGAAATGATAAGTGCTGAAATAAAAGAATTATCTGAAAGTAAAGATAGTTTAGAAAATGAAATTCAAATACTATTACTTCCTAAAGACCCTAATGATGATAAAAATGTTTTTGTTGAAATTAGAGGTGGAGCAGGTGGAGATGAAGCAGCTTTATTTGCAGCTAATCTTCTTAGAATGTATACAAAATATGCAGAAAAAAATAGATGGAAAGTTGAATTTATGAGTGCTAATGAAACTGATATTGGAGGTTTCAAAGAAGTAGTATTTATGATAAGAGGAACAGGAGCTTACTCAAAACTTAAATATGAAAGTGGTGCTCATAGAGTTCAAAGAGTTCCAGATACAGAAAGCTCAGGAAGAATACATACATCAACAGCTACTGTTGCAGTACTTCCAGAAGTTGATGATGTAGAAGTTGAAATCAATGAAAAAGATATAAGAGTAGACGTGTTTAGAGCTTCAGGTAATGGAGGACAATGCGTTAATACAACAGATTCAGCTGTTAGAATAACTCACGTACCAACAGGGGAAGTTGTTTCTTGCCAAGATGAAAAATCACAGCTTAAAAATAAAGAAAAAGCTATGAAAATATTAAGAGCTAGACTTTATGAAAAGGCAGAAGCAGAAAGACTTGCAGGAATAGCAGAAGATAGAAAGAGCCAAGTAGGTACTGGAGATAGAAGTGAAAGAATAAGAACTTATAACTATCCACAAGGTAGAGTTACAGACCATAGAATAGGCTTAACTCTTTATAAATTAGATACATTTATGGATGGGGATATTGATGAAGTTATAAATGCTCTAATAACTGAAGATCAAGCAAAGAAAATGGAACAAATGGGAAATACAGATTTTTAATATGCCTTAAAGCCTTACATTATAAACATGTAAGGCTTTAAAATTAGGCTTTACTTAAAATACTAGTTTGATTTTATTAAAGCTTTACTTTAAGGATAATAAAATAGTAGTTCTAATGAAATATCTTTTTTCTTTTATAGAAAAATAGAGAGTGATGATAATAAATAGATATACTATAAAAATAAAATAAGGAGATTAAATATGAAAACTAAGGTTAGTATTATAAAAGACTTAGAAAAAGATGAAAAGTTTATAGATGAAGGGGCAGAAGTTATAAAGGAAGGAGGATTAGTTGCTTTTCCAACAGAAACTGTCTATGGTCTTGGGGCTAATGCATTAGATAGTGAAGCTGTTAAAAAGATCTTTATAGCTAAAGGAAGACCACAGGATAATCCTCTTATAATACATATAGCAGATAAAAAAGATTTATATAAGTATGGAAAAAATATTCCTAAAATTACGGAAAAGTTAACAGATAAATTTTGGCCAGGTCCAATGACCTTAATTGTTGAAAAAAATAGTATAATACCAAGTGTTACATCAGCTAATTTAGATACAATAGGAATTAGGATGCCAAGTGATAAAGTTGCAAAAAAGCTTATAGAGAAGTCAGGAGTTGCAATTGCAGCACCATCTGCAAATATTTCAGGAAGACCTAGTCCAACAGATGTTAAAAGGTGTATTGAAGATTTAGATGGAAGGATTGACTATATATTAGGATATAGTGAAAGTGAAGTTGGTGTTGAATCAACAATAATAGATGTAACAGTAAATCCTCCATGTGTTTTAAGACCAGGTGGAATAACATTAGAAATGTTACAGGAAATTTCTAAAGATATATATATAGATAAAGGGATAATAACTCAAGATAATAGCTTGAGACCTAAAGCACCAGGGATGAAGTACAAACATTATTCACCTAAAGCAAGGGTAAGAGTTGTTGATGGACCTTTAGATAAATGTATTGAAAAAATCAGTGAAATGGTGCATAATTACATAGATGAAGGCCTAAAAGTTGGTGTTATGGCAACCTATGAAACGCAAAAAAGCTATAAAGAAGGATTTGTTTTATCCTTAGGAAAAAGAGAAGACTTATCTAGTATAGCTAAAAACTTATTTTCAACATTAAGAGAATTTGATGATAATAATGTTGACATAATAATAAGTGAAGCTTTTATTGAAGAAGGTTTAGGAGTTGCTATAATGAATAGGCTTAAAAAGGCTTGTGGTTTTGACATTATAAAAATAATATAAAGAGGTGTATTAGTATGAAAATAGCAGTAGGTTGTGACCATGGTGGATTTAATTTAAAAACAGAGATAATAAAGCATTTAAAATCTAAAAATATAGAATTAAATGATTTTGGAACATATACAGTGGATTCTTGTGATTATCCAGATATCGCTGGGAAAGTTGCTAAAGAAGTTGCTAAAGGTGAGTTTGATTTTGGAATATTAGTTTGTGGAACAGGTATAGGTATATCTATTGCTGCTAATAAAGTTCCAGGAATAAGAGCAGCTCTATGCCATGATACATTTAGTGCACATGCAACAAGAGAGCATAATAATGCTAATATCTTAACATTAGGTGAAAGAGTAGTTGGAGTAGGATTGGCTTTAGATATTGTAGATACTTTTTTAAATTCTAAATTTCAAGGTGAGAGGCATCAAAGAAGAATAGATAAAATAACAGAAATAGAAAAAGAATATAGAAAATAATTTATTTTACCAATTTTATATTAATCTATATTTAGGAGGAATAAAAATGAGTAAAGTTACAGAAATAAACCATCCACTTATATTGCATAAGTTATCAATGATAAGGGATAAAAACACAGGATCAAAAAACTTTAGAGAACTAGTGGAAGAAGTATCAATGCTTATGGCATATGAAGCTACAAGAGATCTTCAAACAACAGAAGTTGAAATTGAAACACCTATATGCAAAACTAAATGTTCTGTATTATCAGGAAAAAAAGTAGCTATTGTACCTATTTTAAGAGCAGGGTTAGGTATGGTAAATGGAATTATAAATCTAATACCAGCAGCTAAAATTGGGCATATAGGACTTTATCGAGATGAAGAAACTTTAAAGCCTGTTGAATATTTTTGTAAATTACCTCAGGATATAGCTCAAAGAGATGTAATTGTAGTTGATCCTATGCTTGCTACAGGAGGTTCAGCTTCAGATGCAATAACACTTCTTAAAAAGAGAGGCGCTAATAAAATAAGATTAATGTGTTTAATATCATCTCCAGAAGGAATAGATACAGTGAAAGATGCTCATCCAGATGTGGATATATATGTAGCTGCTATAGATGAAAAATTAAATGAACATGGATATATAGTTCCAGGTCTTGGAGATGCGGGAGATAGACTTTTTGGAACTAAGTAATGTAGTTTGGAGGATATATTTTTATGAATAAAATAAAGGTATTGACTATCTTTGGAACTAGACCAGAAGCTATAAAGATGGCACCTTTAGTTAAGGAACTAGAGAAAAGAGAAGAAATTGAGTCAAAGGTTTGCGTAACAGCACAGCATAGAGAGATGTTAGATCAGGTTTTAGCACTTTTTGATATAAAACCTGAATATGACTTAAATATAATGAAAACTCGTCAAAGTTTAACAGGAATAACAACAAAGGTCTTAGAAGGTTTAGAGGAAGTATTTACTGAGGAAAAACCTGATATGATTTTAGTTCATGGAGATACAACAACAACCTTTGCAGGGGGCTTAGCTGCCTTTTATCAACAAATAAAGATTGGCCATGTTGAAGCTGGCCTTAGAACATTTGATAAGTATTTTCCATTTCCAGAAGAGATGAATAGAAGATTAACAGGGGCTCTAGCAGATTTGCATTTTTCACCAACTGAAAGTTCAAAGAGGAATCTTCTAAGAGAAGGAATTAATGAAAACATAATAAAAATAACTGGTAATACAGTAATAGATGCTATGGAACACACTGTAGATGAAGATTATGTTTTTGAAAGTGATGAATTAAACTATATAGATTTTGATAACAAAAAAGTTATAATGATAACAGCTCATAGAAGAGAAAACTGGGGAGAGGGAATAAATAATATATGTGATGCATTAATTGACATTGTTGAAGAAAATAAAGATGTTGAACTTGTATATCTTGTGCATTTAAATCCAGTAGTTAGAGATGTTGTTTATGGTAAGTTAGAAGGAAGAGAAAGAATACATCTTTTACCTCCTTTAGATACTAAAGAAACACATAATTTAATGAACAGATGTTTTATGGTAATGAGTGATTCAGGTGGGCTTCAAGAAGAAGCACCACATCTTGGAAAGCCAGTATTAGTTTTAAGAGATGTAACTGAAAGACCAGAAGCTGTAGAGGCAGGAACTGTAAAATTAGTAGGAACAGATAAAGAAACAATAATTAAAGAAGCAAACACTCTTATAAAAAATGAGGATAATTATAATCAAATGAGTAGGGCAATAAATCCTTATGGGGATGGAAAAGCTTCAAAGAGAATAGTTGATAGTATATTAAATTACTTTGGAATCAATTGTGAAGTGGAAGAGTTTAAAAATAAATAGATAGATTAAGGATTATCTTAAATGCTTAGTAATTTTTTTGCACTATTAAGATTTTTTAGGATAATCCTTTTTACTAGGTAAACTTAATAATGTGTAATTTTATTAAATTAAATGTAATTAAAATACTATAAAAAATAAATAATAAATTTTTGTGAAAAGGATAACATTTATAGTAGAAAAGTATAAAGAAAGATGATATAATCTAAATACAAATTAGTAAAGGGGGAAGCTGGTAAGATGAATTATTTTGTGCTTAGTCGCATCTTATGAAAACGATAACAAAAAAATCTTATTAATAATAATCAAAAAGAAAGGAGAAAATGTAAGGATAAATTTTTTGTATGTAATTATAAATATATATATTTATAAGAGGTTAATCTTTAGGCGATAAAATATGGAGTATAGTTTACATTAAGACAGAGTTTATTCTTGATATAATTTTTAAATTTAACAAGTGCATATAAAGGATATGTAAAATAAATACAAATAAATGCAAGATGGATTACAGAATAATTCTAAATATTTAATATTATATATATGATTATTACTTTAATCATTAAAATATTTTATGATTAAAAATATTAAATATTGTTTAATATTTTGACATTTATATTTTAATTTTAATAATAAATTAAAAATAAATAAGTATATTTTTTAAGAAAATGAATAGTTAGTTTGTAGTATAAAGATGTTAGTATATAGATATACTAATAAGGAATTATAATACATCTGAAAAAAATAGGATTTACAATAAAGAAATGTATAAAATAAATAGTATTATTTAATATAACTCAAAATAATATTAGACATAACAGTTATTTGGTGAAAAAAGTATAAATTTAATGAAAGTAATAGCATTTTTTTAAAAATATTAAAAAAAATATTGAAATAATTGAGAGGGGATTATTCAATTATTATAGAATAATAGAAAAATGTGACATAATATTACCAATTGAACGAAAAAAGAATACACATATGAAAATGTTATCATAAAATGACAGAAAATTATGAAAAATGAAGATATAAATAAATTAAAAATCAAAAAAAGAGAAAAATCAAAAAAACAGGAGGTATGTGGAATAAACACATATATTTACAGGTTAAATCTTCTGAAAAATCAAAAAAAGACAAAATATGACGGAAAATCAAATTTTATTAATGACAATCTAACATTTATAATAGAAACAAGTAATCAAACAACTTATATTCAAAAAAATTGAATATGGTTAAAATTGTTTCAATAGAATTATTTTTTTATTTCTTGAAGAAAGGAGGAAAGACAAAATGAATGTTTTTGCACCTAATTTCACAATAAATATAGCTGGATGGCAAATTGGAAGTCCAATAGTATATGAGTGGGCTGTCATGGTAATTTTAATAGTGTTTTCATTAATAGTAACTAGAAAAATGAGCACCAGAAAACCTAACAAAATACAAACTATAGTAGAAATGCTTTATTCATTCTTAGAAGGTCTTGTCATTGATAATGTTGGAGAAGAGTATGCAAACTATGTTCCAGTTATTGGTACAATGTTTATGATGTTACTTTTACTTGATTTATCAGGATTAGTAGGATTTTCAGAAGCTACAAGTAACTTAAGTGTTACAGCAGGATTTACAGTAATTACGTTCTGTATAATGCATGGAAATGCCATAAAGAAAAATGGTCCAGCAGAATATCTTAAAGGATATGCTCGTCCGTACATACCGATGATATTATTGAACTTAATGGAACTATTTATATTACCATTATCTTTATGTCTACGTCTGTTTGGTAATATGTTAGCGGCGGCAATTGTAATGGGATTAATTTATACTGGATTAAATAGTTTAGGTTGGGCATTCCAATTGGTATTACCTATACCAGCACATCTTTTCTTTGACGCCTTTGATGGTGTAATACAAACAATAATATTTGTAATGTTAACAGTTATGTATATGAAACTACAAGCTGAACATTAAAAGTAAAAATCATAATTTCTAGGAGGTTATTCATATGGATTTAAGTTTATTAGCAGCAGGTATTGCATGTTTAGCTTGTATTGGAGGCGGTGTTGGAACAGGAATTGCAACAAGAGCTTCAATAAAAGCAATGGCAAAGCAACCAGAGATGGCAAACAAAATAAATTCTATATTTATAATGGCAACAGGTCTTTGTGGTGCAACTGCAATATATGGATTAGTTGTAGCTATTATAATATTATTTGTTAAATAGTTTGTACATAGAATACTTTAAATAAAGTATAGGAGGATTTTCTTATGATTTCAGGCATGGCAATGTTAGGAGCTGGAATTGCAGTAGCATCTGCAATTGGAGGCGGCATAGGTACAGGAATAGCAGTTGAAGGAGCAGCAGAGGCTAGAGCGATGGCAAAGAGAAATCCTGAACTAGGAGGTAAGATTAATGCCACATTTATAATGGCAACAGGTCTTGCAGGAGCAACTTCAATATATGGATTAGTTATAGCAATAATAATATTATTTGTTAAATAGTATTATTAAATTTTGTAAATGATAGTTAGGAGGATTTTCTTATGACAGATATGGCGATATTAGGAGCAGGTGTTGCAATAGTATGTGCTTTAGGAGCAGGTATAGGTATAGGTATAGCAGCAGAAGGTGCTGTTGATGCATTAGCTAGAAGACCAGAGTTAGAAAGTAAAATACAAAGTATGTTTATACTAGGAGCAGGTCTTACAGAAGCAACAGCTATATATGGATTGGTTATAGCAATAATATTATTATTCGTTAAATAATAGAGTTAATGTTAATTGACTCCGGAGGGAGGCAGAGTATATATGTCAATAAATTGGTTTACGGTAATAGCAACAATTATAAACTTTTTAATTACAGTTGCTGTTTTGAAACACTTTTTCTTCAATAAAATTAAAGACTTAATTAAAAAGAGGCAAGAGGATATAACACAACAAATAAGAGAAGCTGACGAAAATGCTGAAAAAGCTAGAAAGCTAAGAATAGATAATGAAAATTTACTAAAATCAGCAAGAGAAGAAGGCAAAAAGATTACAGAAGAGCAAAAGAAAAGAGCAGACAAATTATATGAAGAAATTGTTGACAATGCACAAAAGGATGCTAAGTCAGTAATGGAAAAAGCTAAAGCGGAGATGGGAAGAGAAAGAGATAAAGCACAGCAGGAATTAAAACAACAAACTGTTCAATTAGCTTTAATGATGTCTTCTAAAATTTTAAATGAAACAATAGACGAAGAAAAACATAGAGGCCTTATTGACGAATTTATAAGTAAGGTAGGTATCTAATATGTATGAATTTTTAGATAGAAGATACGCTTTAGCTATTTATGAAGTTGCAGAGGCAAAAAATGCAGTTGATAAATATATTCAAGATTTAAAAGATATTTGTGATGTAATGTATGGGAACGAAGACTTTTATAAAATTATAGTACATCCACAAATAAGTTGCGCTGATAAAAAGAAAACCTTTAAAAGAGCTTTTCAGGGAAAAATAGATGAGGAATTACTAAACTTTTTATTATTGTTAATTGAAAAAGGTAGGATAGGCTTTTTGAAGGAAAAGGTTATTCAAATGGAAAAGATCCATTTAGAAAAGCAAAATATGTTAGTAGCTCAAGTTAAGAGCGTCATTCCTTTAACTACATATCAAATTAGTAAGTTAACAAAAAATCTTGAAAAGAGATTTAACAAAAAAATAATTTTAAAACAAGAAATTGATAAGAGCATACTTGGTGGGGTTTATCTAATGGTAGGAGATGAAGTAATAGATGGTACAGTTAAATATCAATTAGAACAAATAAAATCACAAGTACTTAATAAGGAATAGAGGTGAAACTATGCACATTAAACCAGAAGAAATAACTTCTATAATCAAAGATGAGATAAAGAAATACGAAAATGAGTTAAAAACTGTTGATTCAGGAACTATAATTCAAATAGGTGATGGAGTCGCTACAGTTTACGGTTTACAAAATTGTATGGAAGGAGAACTTTTAGAGTTCCCTAACGAAGTGTATGGTATGGCACTTAACCTAGAAAAAGATAATGTAGGTTGTGTTTTACTAGGTTCTGAAAAAGGAATCAAAGAAGGTGACATAGTAAAAAGTACAGGAAGAGTTGTTGAAGTTCCTGTAGGAGATACCTTAATAGGAAGGGTTATAAACTCTTTAGGACAGCCCGTTGATGGAAATGGTCCAATAATAAATGATGGGTTTAGACCGATAGAAGCACCAGCTCGTACAATATTAGAGAGAAGTTCAGTTAATGAGCCTCTACAAACAGGTATTAAAGCTATAGACTCAATGATACCAATAGGTAGAGGGCAAAGAGAATTAATAATTGGAGATAGACAAACAGGAAAAACTGCTATAGCAATAGATACAATAATAAACCAAAAAGGTAAAGATGTTATCTGTATATATGTTGCAATAGGACAAAAGCAATCTACAGTTGCACATATAGTTAATACATTAACAGAAGTGGGTGCTATGGATTACACAATAATAGTTGAAGCTACAGCATCACAATCTGCACCGCTTCAATATTTAGCACCATATGCTGGGTGTACTATAGGGGAATACTTTATGAATAAGGGTAAGGATGTTCTTATAATTTATGATGATTTATCAAAACATGCAGTAGCTTATAGAACAATGTCTTTATTATTAAGAAGAGCACCAGGTAGAGAAGCATACCCAGGGGATGTATTCTATATCCATTCAAGACTTCTAGAGAGAGCTGCAAAGCTTTCAGAAGAAAATGGTGGAGGTTCATTAACTGCACTACCAATAATAGAAACCCTTGCAGGAGACGTATCTGCATATATTCCAACAAACGTTATATCTATAACAGATGGACAAATATTCTTAGAATCAGAACTTTTCTATGCAGGACAAAGACCAGCTGTTAATGCAGGTATATCAGTATCAAGAGTTGGTGGTAGCGCTCAAATAAAGGCTATGAAACAAGTATCAGGTACATTAAGACTTGAACTTGCTCAATATAGAGAATTAGCATCCTTTGCGCAATTTGGTTCAGATCTTGATAAAGATACTCAAAGTAGACTTGAAAAAGGTAAGAGAGTTGTTGAAGTATTAAAGCAAAACCAATATGCACCAATGGATGTTGAAAAACAAATAATGATACTTTATGCAGTAGTTAATAATTTCTTAACTGATATAGAAATAAATTCTATAAAAGCCTTTGAAAGAGAGTTTTTAGAGTTTATGGATACTCATCATAGAGAGATTGGAAAATCAATTATGGAGCAAAAAAGTTTAACAGATGAGATAAAATCATCTTTAGAACAAGCAATAGTTGAGTTTAAGAAAACTTTTTTAGTATAAAATCTTAAAGCATAGCCTCTAAGGGGCTATGCACTCTTTAGGGAATGGAGGTGGAACATATGGCAGGAGCGGGACTCTTAGATATAAAAAGAAGAATAAGAAGTGTAACAAGCACTGAAAAAATTACTAAGGCTATGGGACTTGTTGCCACTTCTAAACTTAGAAAAGCCAAGGCGAGACTAAGTGTTAATGAAAATTATTTTAATAATCTTAACGAGATTTCAGGAGAACTATTTGCATCCTTAGATGATATATCAGATAGTATTTTTATACAAGGAAACGGTAATGATAAAAAGTTATATATATTAATATCTTCAGATTCAGGTTTATGTGGAAGTTTTAATTCAAATCCTGCAAATTATCTTAGAGAAAAATATGGAGATAATGTGCAATCAGTTATAGTAGTAGGAAGAAGAGGTTTATCTTATGCAAGAAAATTTCATTATGATACTATAGCAGAATATGTTGATTTGTCAGAGGAACCTTCAACTAAAGATGCTGCTATGATATGTAAGAAAGCTTTAACAGAATTTAAAAATGGTAATTTTGGTGAAGTAATCATAGTTTATACAAAATTCATTACATCAGTAACCCAGGAAACAATTGAGCAAAGATTGTTACCTATAGAAATGCCAAACAGTGAAAGTGGTAATGATTTATATAACGTAGAGTGTAAAGAAGACGAAGTATTAGAAGCTATTATGGGTTCATACATGATAGCAAATATGATGTATGCTTTTTGTCAATCAAGAACTAGTGAACAAAGTGCAAGAATGACAGCTATGGATGGGGCAAGTAAAAATGCTCAAGATATCCTAGATAGCTTAAAGATACAATATAATAAGATAAGACAAGATGCTATAACTCAAGAAATCTCTGAAATAGTTGGAGGTTCAGAAGCACAAGGATAAGGAGGTACAGAGTATGAATGAAAATATAGGTAGAGTAGTTCAAGTAATAGGACCAGTTATAGATATAAAATTTGATACAGAATCACTTCCTAACATATATAATGCTATTCATGTAAAATTAGATAATGAAAAGGTGTTAGTTTGTGAAGTAGAACAACATGTAGGTGATGACATAGTTAGAACTATAGCTATGGAAGCTACAGAAGGATTAAAAAGAGGTGCTAAAGCTATAGATATGGGTGAACCTATATCAGTTCCAGTAGGGGATGCGGTTTTAGGTAGAATATTCAATGTTTTGGGAAATCCTTTAGACTATGAATATGAAGGAGAAGTAAAATCAGAAATATATTATCCTATACATAGACCAGCTCCAAGTTTTGAAGAACAAACGGTATCACCACAAATGTTTGAAACAGGAATAAAGGTTATAGACCTTATTGCACCATATCAAAGAGGTGGAAAAATAGGACTATTTGGTGGTGCTGGGGTTGGTAAAACAGTTCTTATACAAGAGCTTATAAACAATATAGCAAAACAACATGGAGGTCTTTCAGTTTTTACAGGTGTTGGAGAAAGATCAAGAGAAGGTAATGATTTATACTATGAAATGAAAGAATCAGGAGTTTTAAATAAAACAGCATTAGTTTTTGGACAAATGAATGAGCCCCCTGGAGCAAGAATGAGAGTTGCTCTTACTGGGCTTACAATGGCCGAATATTTTAGAGATAAAGGTCAAGATGTGCTACTATTTATAGATAATATATTTAGATTCTCACAAGCAGGTTCAGAAGTTTCAGCTCTTCTTGGAAGAATACCATCAGCTGTTGGATACCAACCAACATTAGCTACAGAAATGGGTGCATTGCAAGAAAGGATAACATCAACAACAACAGGATCAATTACATCAGTTCAAGCAGTTTATGTACCTGCTGATGATTTGACTGACCCAGCTCCAGCCACAACATTTACCCATCTTGATGCAACAACAGTTTTATCAAGAAGTATAGTTGAACTAGGTATATATCCAGCAGTTGACCCACTAGATTCAAGTTCAAGAATTCTAGACCCTAAAATAGTAGGAGAAGAGCACTATGAAGTTGCATCAAAGGTTAAACATATATTAGAAAGATATAAAGAGCTTCAAGATATTATAGCAATACTAGGTGTAGATGAACTAGCAGATGAAGATAAAACAATAGTTGGTAGAGCAAGAAAAATTCAAAGATTCTTATCTCAACCATTTACAATAGGTGAGCAATTTACTGGTATGAAAGGAAGATATGTATCAGTAAAAGAAACAATAAGAGGATTTAAAGAAATATTAGAAGGAAAACATGATGATTTACCAGAGGCAGCTTTCCTTTTTGTAGGAGATATAGACGAGGCTGTAGAAAAGGCTAAAACTTTAGCTAAATAGCATAGGGGTGGTTATTAATGAGTAATTTTAAACTAACAATTGTTACTCCTGAAAGAGAGATATTAAGCCAAAATGTAATGAGATTTTCATGTGAAAGTCAAAAAGGACAGTTTGAAATTTTACCTGAGTATGAGCCATCTTTAATAGTAGTAGTTCCAAGTACAGCCATTATTAAGGATGATAAAGGAAAACTAAGCAAACTATTTGTTTCTAGTGGGTTGTTAAAAGTTAAGCAAAACCAAGCAACTCTTTGTGTAGATGCTGCTGAGTGGCCACAAGATATAGATGTTAATAGAGCTAAGGAAGCTAGAGAAAGAGCTGAAAAGAGGCTTTCAAGTAATGATACAAATATAGATGTTAAAAGAGCAGAAGTAGCATTGGTAAGAGCTTTTGCTAGAGTTGAAACTGTAGACTTTAAAATAGAAGAGGACTAAGAGAAATCTGTAGAATTTTATATTCTACAGATTTTTTTGTTGTAAAAGATATTATATTAGAACAACTTGTATATAAAATGTATATATTAATAGTATAAATATTAAAAATATGAGTGTATAAAGAATATTATTTTTCCCCTATGACAATAATTAAGATGAAAGTGGGGGAGAAATTATGAAAAAGATATTTTTAGTTTTAATAACTATTATGTTTTCTTTAAATTTAAATGGAAGTTATTTATGTGATGAAGAAGATTTATATAAAGATGTAAGTAATATAGTTGATTTTTGTGAAAGTGGACTTAAAGTTAGCTTTAGTACTAATAAGGATTTAGAGGAAATTTTAAAGTCGATAAATAAATTAGATTTGCTTTATTTAGATAATACACTATATGAAGATAATGTATTAGAAGATAAGTTTTATTTTGAAAAAATTAATGAGGATAATTCTATAAAAGTTTTAATAGGAAAAGAAAAAAATTACAATATAGAAATAGAAATTATAGATAAAAAAAATATGATAAATATAAATTTATTAAAAAAAGAGTTAAATAAATTATCAAAAGATGCATATAATTTTAATTATTTTACTTTTGTAAAAGGAAAATTAGCAAATCAATCTAATTATGAATTAGAGAATAGTTTATTTAATATACTAGACTGTTATAATATTCAAAATAAGAGTAGTATTTTATTAGAAAATGGGCTAACAGGAATATTTACAGTTCAAGAAAGACTAAAATTTAATTACTCCATTATGAATTATAATAATGGCACATATTTAATTATGGGGTCTCCTATTATATTTATAACATATTAAATATTAATTAATGGAGGATATTATGGATAATATAATAATAAATGGACAAAGAAAATTAAAAGGAGAAGTAAATATAAGTGCTGCTAAAAATTCAGTATTACCAATAATAGCAGCATCGTTGTTAGCAACAGAAAAAGTTATAATAAATAATGCACCTATGCTTGAAGATGTTTTTACTATTTGTGATGTAATTAGAGAATTAGGATTCAATGTTGAAATAAATAAGTTATGTAATACTATAGAAATAAAAGAAGGAAATTTTTTAAAAGAGTGCCCAGAGGAAAGTTTAGTAAGGAAAATGAGAGCTTCATTTTTAATAATAGGCCCAATGCTCACTAAGTATGGAGAATTTAGACTTACTAGGCCAGGAGGATGTAATATAGGAAATAGACCAATAGATTTACACCTAAAAGGCTTAAAAGCTTTAGGAGCAGAAATAAGTGTAGATACTGGCGGAGAAATAATAGCAAAGGCAAAAAGATTAATAGGAAATAGAATATACTTAGATTTTCCATCAGTAGGAGCTACAGAAAATTTGATGATGGCAGCTACATTAGCAAAAGGTACAACCATAATAGAAAATGCAGCTCAAGAGCCTGAAATAGTTGATTTGGGAAATTTTCTAAATGCTTTAGGATCAAAAGTTTATGGACAAGGAACAAGAAAAATAATTATAGAGGGGGTAGAGAGTTTAAAAGGAGCTATTTATTCACCTATTTATGATAGGATAGAAGCTGGAACATTTATGATAGCGGCAGCTATAACAGGATCAATTATAAGAATAAACGGAGTTAATGAAGACTATTGTAGGCCGCTTATAGAAAAATTAAAGGAAAGTGGAGTTGACTTTGTATTTTTAAATAACGGTTCTAGTATTATTGTTAATGGAAGAAATAAAATTAAAAGTGTAGATATAAAAACAATGCCATATCCAGGATTTCCAACAGATATGCAATCCCAAATGATGAGCCTTTTATGCTTAGCAAAAGGAAGTAGTATAATAACAGAAACAGTTTTTGAAAATAGGTTCATGAATGTAGATGAGCTTGTAAGAATGGGAGCTCATATTAAGGTTATAGGAAGAACGGCTTTTATAGAAGGGATAGATAGATTGTCAGGATGTCAAGTTAGAGCAACTGATTTAAGAGCTGGTGCTGCTTTAGTATTAGCAGGACTTGCAGCAGAAGGTACAACTAAAATAACAGATGTCTTTCACATAGATAGGGGATATGTTGATATCGAAGGTAAGTTGAAAAATATGGGAGCAGATATATATAGAGTAAACATATAGAGATATATGTTATAAAAACTATGAAATAATACTTAGAAATTTCATAGTTTTTTATATTTTAAATATATGAATATAGAAAAATAACAGGAATATAAATATATATGTAAACTATTATATGAGATGGGGGAAGTGATTGAAAAGGAGAGAAAGAGCACTATTTATAGATATAGGCTTTGTAGCGTTAATTTTTTCAATAGTTTTTATTATACCTGTTTTGTTTGGTAGTTTTTCTAAAAATGATAAAGAAATAGAGAGCAATAATACAGCTATTGAAACTGTAGCTAAAGATAATATAACTGAAAGTACAAAAACCAATATAAATAGACAACCCTTAGTAGACTTAGGTACTGATTTAGAAACAGTTAAAGTGTATATAAGTGATACGGGAGAAGTAAGAAGCATAGCCCTAGAAGAGTATGTTATAGGCGTGGTTTTAAGTGAAATGCCAGCAGCTTTTGAAGATGAGGCATTAATGGCTCAAAGTATACTTGCAAGAACCTATGTAATAAGTAAAAAATTTAATTCTTGTTCTAAAAGTAATAAAGCAGATATTTGTGATACGGTTCATTGCCAAGCTTATACAGACCCAGAGGACAAAAAGAAAGAATGGGGAAGTAAAGGAGACGAGTATTACGAAAAAATCAGAAGTGCTGTGGAAAAAACAAAGGGGTTAATTGTATCTTATGAAGGGGCAATAATAAAGTATCCTCAATATTTTGCTACAAGTTCAGGAAAAACAGAAGAAGCAGAGAGTGTTTTTTCAATGGATATACCATATTTGCAAAGTGTAGAAAGTCCAGGTGAAGAAGAAGCTCCTAAATATGAAAGTAGTATAACATATTCAAAAAATAATTTTATTAATATATTAAAGAATAATTTAAGTATAAGTGATTTAACACTAAACAATTTAGAAGGTATGGTGGAAATTTTATCTAGAAATACTGGAGATACTGTAAAAGAAATAAAAGTAGGTACAAGTATATTAACAGGGATAGAATTTAGGCAGATATTTGGACTAAACTCAGCAAATTTTTCTATAAGTTTTCAGGGAGATAACGTAATAATAGATTGTAGGGGATATGGTCATGGTGTAGGAATGAGTCAATGGGGAGCTAATGCTATGGCTAAAAACGGTAGCAATTATACCGAAATAATAAAACATTATTTTAAGGGAAGTGACATAATTAATTTAAATAATGCATATTTAGAATAAAAATTTATATATAGTGATTAAAATATTTAATTAGGGAAAAGATATTAGATAAAGTTTTTTATCTGGTATCTTTTTTATTTATACAAATAATAGATAAACATGTATTAATTATAAAAAACTGGAAATAATAAAAATGGAGGTGTTATTTATGACAAAAAAATTAAATGTAAAATCTTTTTTAAAAGGAAAGGCATTTTATGTAATATTATTTGTATGTTTATGTGTTATTGGAACTACTGCTGTAGTAACAGCAAGAAAAAGCATAACAAATAATAAACAAGCAACTAATTTAAAGGACAATGAAAATACAAGCATAGCACAAAATGAGGGAAGTTCAGTTATAGAATACGATAATGCTGAATTAGTACAAAAGGAAGATACACAAGAAGTTGTTATTGAAGATACAATAGATGAAGATAATGAGGATATTCAAACATCAACAAGTCCTAGTGAGGTATTTATTAGTCCAATAACAAATGGAGTGGTAACTAGAAATTATAATATTTCTCCAAGAGTAAATGATGAAAAAACATCAGCTACTGTTTATAAAGGAATTGATATTGAATCTAGCATAGGTTCAGATGTTAAGTCTATAGCAGAAGGAAAAGTTATAGATGCAGGGAAAGGTAATTCAAAGGAAGGTTACTATGTAACTATAGAGCATGAAGATGGTTTTAGATCTACTTATGGAAATTTAGAAGAAAACTTAGCTGTAACTATAGGTGATACAGTAGCTCAAGGAACTGTTTTAGGACAAATAGGAAGCACAATTCAAAATAATCCTAGCGATAGAGTGTCAGAGGAATATTTATTGTTTCATATGGAAAAATCACAAGAACCAATTAATCCAACAGAGTATATAAATGAATTAAAAGTCAAATAATAAATACTAAAAGTCAGTCATTAAAAATGACTGACTATATTAAACAATAATACTTAAAGGAGGCCCTTTTATGAAGGATTATATTGAAGAAAGAGTTTTAGAAGTTGCACAATATATAATAGATTCTAGAGCAACTATAAGAAAAACAGCTAGAGTTTTTGGAGTAAGTAAAAGTACTATACATAAAGATATGACAGAAAGATTACCTAAAATAAACCCATGTATTGCAGAAGAAGCTAAAAGTATATTAGATTTAAATAAAGCTGAAAGACATATAAGAGGTGGAAAAGCAACTAAATTAAAGTACAAAGTAATGGAAGCTTAATATAAGTATAATAAATAATTTGTTAAATTAATGTATATTATTTGCTTAAGTTCACAAAACAAATAGAGTGTATGTGAGTTTAAGTATATATTATAAATTATTAATAAGTACTAGCTGTTTAGTTGCATAAAATATGATATGAAATAAAAATAAAACTATTTATATAGAATTTTTAAGATGATAAGCGTGAATAATACCGTTTCTAATTATTTTTGCCATTTCCATAATAAGATTTAATCTTATAGGTCTATTAGTGAATAGTTCTAAGCTATCTGAGGAGTCAACAATTCCTATTATAGAAGCATTGCCAACACTTTGAAGCGTTTTACCAACACCTTTACCTGGATGAATAGGTTCATCTCTGGTGTGTATCTCTCCTATTGCATTAGAATCGCCTAGACATGCATCTATTGCTATTATGGAGGCGTTAGGGTAGTTTTCTGATATTTCTTTTAATCTTTTATCTAGATTTAGAGCATGTATTGGAGATGCAAGAGTACCTAGTACAGGCAATGGAAATAAAGCTTCCTCTAATAAAGTTCCTACTAGTGGACCAAGTGCATCTCCTATACATTTGTCTGTTCCTATACAAACTATGATAGTATCATCTGTAATATAATCTTTTAGAAAATTAGCTATATTGTAATAACATAATGGTGAATTATAATTAACTTTTATTTTACTCAAATTGTCACCTCCTCATAAATTTATATGAAATTTATAGATGAAATATTAAATAAAAAAGTATATTAAAGATTTATGACGGTTGCATTTTAATAATTAGGTGGTGGAAAAATGAATAGTGATAAAAAATATACACTTATCTTATTAACAACAACATTGATAAGTGTAGGAATTATGATTTGTTTTAATAATACAAGTAGCCATTATGAATTTGGCTATAACTTTGAGGATGAGGATAATAAAGATAGTGTAGAAAATAAGGAATTAATAATAAGCCATGAAGAAAATATAGAAGATAAAAGTGTACAAGATATAGAAAAAGATTTAAATGATAATTCAAAGAAAGATGAAGTAGGTGAAGTAATTGAGGGAATTTTAGATAGTAATAGTACTAAATATAATAAAAAAGTAGAGGGTAAAGTACAAGACAGTTATGACAACAATGATAATAATATAGGTAGTTTAGAGGATGATAAAAGTATAACTGTTTTTAAGGTAGATAAAAATAATATTATTAATGAAATATCAAACAAGGATAAACTAAAATTAATTAAAATGGCTAATAATTTATCTATTAGTGACTATAAAGAATTACTAGAACACGTAAAAAGAAGTGATGAGCTATTAGCAGCAATAGATATATTTAAGCTTTTAAAAGAAAAATTGTCTATAAATGATTATGAAAGATTAACTGAAATACTACTACCTTTTATAGATATTAATACAATAGAAAACAAAATAAATGAAAAGTAAAGAAAATACTATAAAAAGAAAGAAAAAAAGAGTAATAAAGAAATAAATTAAAATAATAAGAGAATTTAAGGAAAATATGATTTGAAATAAACCTATATAGGATATATACTAAATCTTGTCGATTGGCTGACAGCCAAGAAACAAAGCAAATAAATATATGCTGGCATGGCTCAACGGTAGAGCAGCTGACTTGTAATCAGCAGGTTGTAG
>JAUNBX010000072.1 GCA_030526875.1 Clostridium perfringens
GCATTTCATTTATAAATGCATGGGCATATCTCTTAAATTCAAAAGCACTATGCCAAGGTTGGAATGCAAATGTTGTAGCCCACATATACCAGAAGTTAGTTTCGAAGAAGTGAGGGGAGAATAATTGGTCTATTCTAACTGGGCCAAGTACATCCTCATCAGCTAACATTAATTTAATCATTGCCATTCTATCAGCATTATTAAATCCTAACTTATCTACATTTTTAACTATTTCATGATCTTCATCTATTAATCTAGCAGTAGAACAAGTTGCTGTATCACTACTGAATTTACGTATTTCATCTGTAACAGAGGTTTTTGGATCAGTAAGAGAAGGAATAAATCTATATAAATCTAAAACAGCAGAATAATGTTCGTAGTTTATCATTCTACCCCCTCTTATCATGTAACCTTCTTTAGCATTACCAGAACCATCACAGCTACCACCGTTTATGTTTAATTGTTCATATATAGTTATATCTTTAGGTTCCATTTTACCGTCACGTATTAGGAAGAATGCACCAGCTAAAGAAGCAAGTCCACCACCTACAAAATAAGCTTTTGTTGAATTATCTACATTAAATTTCTTTGACATATTAAATCCTCCTAAAAATTTATTATTTATATAATACAAAGTGTTTATTCGCTAACTTATATACTTATTATAGGAATTAAATTCTAATTAAGGAATAAACAATTTAGGGTATATGTATAGTTTTTTCACATTTTCATGAAATTGTGAAATTGTACTGCTTAAGGAACCTTGTAATATAAATAGAAATTTTCTTACAAAAGTTTTTTTAATCTGTTAAAATATAAGTATAAACTTAAATATTCACAGTAGTATTTGTAAAATGTTAAATAATAAAATTTTTTAAATTAAAATAATGAATTAAGAATGGGTTCTTTATAGAAAAATTATAAAAATGTTTACAAATAGTGAAGTTTAATTAATAGTTTAAAAGGAGTAGAGATCATGTTTGAAGTAAATGATTATATAGTTTGTGGAGGGAACGGTGTATGCAAAGTAATTGATATAGGAATACCATCTATGAGCATATGTGATACTGACAATCAATACTACAAATTAGAACCCATATATGAAAATGGAAGTACTTTATATATTCCTGTTAATAATGAAAAAGTAGTTATGAGAAAAGTTTTATCAAAAAATGAAGTAAATGAACTAATTAAAGATATGAAATCTATAGAGTTATTAGTTTTTGATAACGAGAGAGAGTATGAACAAAAATATAAAGAAATTCTACGTAAATATGATTGTAGAGGATTGGTTAGAATAATTAAAACATCATATTTAAGAAAACAAGACCGTTTAGCAGAAGGAAAAAAGGGTACAACTACAGATGAAAAATATTTAAAAATGGCTGAGGACTATTTATATGGAGAATTTGCAATTGCCCTTGGTATGCCTAAAGAAGAAGTTAAAGATTTCATAGAAAAGGAAGTAAAGAAATACACCTAGTATAATTATAGATATTTAAATAAAGGCTCTATCAAAATATCTTATTACCCACTATATAATGTGGATAATTTTACACTTTGATAGAGTCTTTTTATATACAACTTTTTAAATCTAATAAAAATTATAATGTACTTTTCCAAGCTGTATTAGTTTGAGTTATTGTATTTGTGACACAAGGGTCTCCACCTTTTGTTTGTTTATTGTTTTGAACATTTTTGTTCTTTTTATTATTCATTACAATCACTCTCCTTAATATTGTTTTATAAACTTATTAGAAATAAGGTGTACAAGAGTATTTTGTCCATATTATCTTTATCTATAAAATATTTTTGCACCTTAAAAGGGGTTTTAAGGAAATATAATTCTAATTTATGTTTTTTAAAATTTAAGTTTATAGTTTGTGTCTTAATATATGAATTAAGATATAAAAGTCTATTGACCTTAAGTTAACTTAAAGGTGTATGATTTTATTAAATAAAATGAAGAAAGGGATTAGTGAGATAGGAATTTGATTTCGCTAAAGGTAAAATATGACTATAAAAGAAGCAGCTGAGTTAACAGGGGTATCCATTGATAATTTACGTTATTATGAGAGAATTGGCTTGATTCCACCAGTTCCAAGAACAAAATCAGGAATTAGGGATTATGATGAGATTTCAATACGTTGGATTGAATTTGTAATGAAGTTTAAAAAGGCTGGGGCTAGTATAGAATCAATTATAGAATATATTCGTCTTGCACAAATTGGAGAATCTACAAAACTTGCAAGGCGACATGTACTCATAGAAATAAAGGAAGTTATTGAAGAGAGAATGAAAGAACTTCAAGAATGTCTAGATATTACAAATTATAAAATAAATAATTATTACAATGTGTGTGAACCAGTTACAAAGGAATTAATTGAGGATTGGAAAACTAGAGAAGATAATAAAGATGAATAGAATATGTTGAAGTAGTTTTACAGGTTTAGTAAGACTACTTTATTTTTTATAAATAAAAAATATCTATTGACCTTAAGTAGACTTAAGGGTTTACAATTTTAAGTGTAAAAGGTAATAAATAAATTTAACGTATAGATAGGGGAGAATGTTATGGAATATATAAAATTAGGTAACTCAGATTTAATGGTATCAAGAATTTGTCTTGGATGTATGGGCTTTGGTGATGCAAAAAAAGGAATGCATTCATGGACTTTAGATGAGGAAAAATCCACAGAAATTATAAAAAAGGCTCTTGAAAATGGGATTAACTTTTTTGATACAGCCCTTGCTTATCAAAGTGGTACAAGTGAGCAATATCTTGGACGTGCGTTAAAAAAATTAGCTAAACGTGAAGATGTTATAATAGCTACAAAATTTCTTCCTAGAAGCAAAGAAGAAATTGAAAATAATATTAGTGCAAGAGAGCATATTGAAAATATGTTAAACCAAAGTTTAGCTAACCTTGGAACTGATTATGTAGACTTATATATATGTCACGCATGGGACTATAACACACCAATTGAGGATATAATGGAAGCTTTAAATGAGCAAGTAAAAGCAGGAAAGGTTAAATATATTGGAATTTCTAACTGCTTTGCATGGCAAGTAGAAAAAGCAAATTGTGTTGCAACTATAAATGGATGGAGTAAATTTGTATCTGTTCAAAATCATTATAATTTATTATTTAGAGAAGAAGAACGTGAAATGGTTCCTTGCTGTAAAGATGGAAATATTGCTATGACACCATATAGTGCCCTTGCATCAGGTAGATTGGTTAGGGATTGGTCAGAAACAACTAAAAGGTTAGAAGAGGATACATTTGCTAAAGGAAAATATGATGAAACAGCAGATAAAGATAGAATTATTGTAGAGCGTGTTGCCCAAATTGCAGAAAAAAGAGAGATGACAAGAATCCAAGTAGCTTTAGGGTGGTTATTATCAAAAGTAACTTCTCCAGTAGTTGGAGCAACAAAGATTTCTCATATTGAAGAGGCTATAAAGGCTGTACCAGTAAAATTAACAGAGGAAGAAATAAGTTATTTAGAAGAACCTTATGTACCCCATAAATTAGTTGGAATTATGGGTGGAAAATAATAATTTTAGTAGGTTTATTTTTAATAATAATTTGATATAATATAAAGTAAGAAAAGCTTAGTGCTGGTAACACTAAGCTAAATCCTAGAACGTTTTTAGTTTTAGGGCTATTGGAATTTATTTAGATGAAAAAGCACAACTTATCTTCGCTAGATGGAGTGCTTTTTTCATTTGTCTTAAAACTTAATTTAAAACATCTAATACTTATCTTAAATTCAAATTCTATTGGTTTAGAGTTTGGATTTAAGGCTTTAATCATTATAATTAACAAAAATATTAATATAGCAACAATTAATAAAACAAGTATCATATCCAATACCACCCCCTTAAGTTATGATGAAAATCACCAATAACCCAAGGTGGGAAAGCGTACAACCACCGCAACCATCCTTTGCGGTAAACATTTTAGCTTAAATATTATATCATATAATAATGGAAAATTAATATAGTTTTTGATGATAGAGTCTTGATTAATCAAGGCTCTATTTTTATGGATAAAATAATTTTAGAATTATAAGTTTACCGTAAATCTTGCCATTGTAGTTTGAAAATTTTACAATGTAAATACATAAAAATATATATTTAGGGGTGAAAGGATTTGAAAGAATTTTATTATACATATAGTAAACATAATAAAGGTATAAACGTAAAACAATATATTTATAGCATTAATTACTATAATTATAATTGGCATAATGATTTAGAGTTGCTTATTGTTATGAGTGGTAAGGTAGAAGTTTGTACAAATGGGGAGAGTAAAGTTCTTGAAGAGGATGATATGATATTAATTAATTCTAATATGGGTCATGCAACACTAGCTCAAGAGCCAAATAGTGCTGCTATGGTTATTCATATAGACCCTGTATTTTTAAAGGATTATTATAAAGATATAGAACTATTATCCTTTAATCTATGTTCAACAAAGGAAACTAAAAATGAAAAATCATTTGCCTTAATAAGGTATTATCTTTCACAAATGATTTTATGTTCTAATAAAGAAACCCCAGAAAATAAATTATCCTTTGAAATAACCTTTTATTCTTTAATACATACAATTATTATTAATTTTCCACCTATAAAAATCAAATGTAAATGTTTTATAAAAAATGAAAAGAATTTTAATACTATTAATAAGATGGTTAAGTATATAGATAAAAATTATAAAAAGAAAATAACATTAGAAAGATTGGCTAAAGAAAGTGGTTACAACAGAAATTATGTATCACAGTTTTTTAAATTAAATTTAGGAATTAATTTTTATGATTATTTAACAAGAATAAGGCTTAGAGAAGCAACGTGGCAGTTAAGCCAGTCAAATGATAAAATACTAGAAATTGCATTAGATAATGGATTTCCAGATATAAAAGCTTTCAATTTAGCTTTTAAGGATAACTTTGGTAAATCACCTACAGAGTATAGAAATCAATTAAAAAATAAAAATCTAAAAAATCATACTAATTTTAAAAGACAATTTATTTCTATTAATAATAATAACGTTAACGATAAACTTAAAAGCTATATAAATTATATAGACTCATATTCTTTAGAAAACACTAGGAAAAATAATTTAATAGATAATAAAAAGTTTGATGAATCAATTAAATATATGGAAGAATTATCATATAAGTTTAAAACATTAAGTGATGAGTTATCACAAAGAACAAATTATCTAAAAAAAGATATTAAGGATTTATCTTAAATAAAAGAGGTTATTTTTTTAGTTTAGTAACTAAATTAAAAAACTAAATCTTAACATTTGCCACTTATGAAAATGTTAAGATTTAAATGATGCATATATAATAAATAAGATAATTTAGAAGGTTCTATTTTTTACAATATTTTAAGAGTAAAAGACTAGGATTTTTTTTATATTGCTTTTTAAATTTATTGTTAAAACAATTAATTATTTAAGGAAAGAAGTCTTTTTGTGTATTAAATAACGGATAGTTAGGTTTTGATTAATTTGTTAAATTAATTTATAAGGAAGGTTAAGTTTAATGAAATTACTAAATAATTTTTACTCATAAGAAGAGGTACAGAAAGGAAGTAATAATGAAAATTATAAAATTAGAATTAATTGAAGCTAGTAAGTATCTTTTTGTTAAAGTTCATACAGATGAAGGAATTATAGGATTAGGGGAAGTCGGTGTTTGGGGATTTATTGATGCTACAAAGGGAGCTTTAAGTATATTAGAACAGTACATAATAGGGAAAGACCCATTTCAAATAGAACACCATTGGCAATACATGTACAGAAGCATGTACTTTAGAGGGTCTGTAATAATGAGTGCTATAGCTGCAATAGATATTGCTTTATGGGATATTAAAGGAAAGGCACTTGGTGTTCCAATATATGAGTTATTAGGTGGAAAGTGCAGAGATAAGGTTCGAAGTTATCCTGCGGTATTTGAATTTGAAGCTGAAAAAATGGCAGAGGCTTGTAAAAAATTAAAGGAAGAAGGATTTACAGCTGCAAGGCTTATGATTACAGGAAATATGTCTAAAGCTAATAATAATTTCGAGGATGGAATTTTTAATAGCAAAATAGAAAAATACACTACTATGGTTAAGAAGTGTAGAGAGGCTGTAGGAACTGATTTTGATTTATGTCTTGAAGTCCATAGAAGTATGACACCATCTGAGGCAATTAGCTTTGCTAAAGCAGTTGAAAAATTTAATCCATTATTTTTAGAAGACCCAATTCCACCAGACAATGTAGATGTTATGGCAGATGTGGCAAATAAAATAGATATACCTATTACTACTGGTGAGAGAGCCATTAGTATTCAAGAATTTGAAATGTTAATATCAAGAAAAGGAGCTAGATATGTAAGACCAGACCTTTGTGCTCTTGGTGGAATCACACCTTCAAAAAAGGTAGCAGCTATAGCAGAGGCAAGCTATGTGGGTATAATACCACATAATCCATTAGGCCCAGTATCAACAGCGGCGTGTTTACAATTAGATGCATGTATACCTAATTTCACAATACAAGAATTTCCTTCATTTTATCATATAGGAAATGAAGATAAGATGTTAAAAGAACCCTTAGTTGTGGAAAAAGGATATATAGTAATACCAAATAAGCCTGGATTAGGAATTGAATTAGTTGACAATATAACTGAATTATTTCCACCAAAACAAAGGGGAATTAGAGCACAAATTGGGTATGATGGATCTGTTGTAGATGTTTAAATTTATGGATAGCTAAGGTATAACTTAAAGTTTAACAAATATAGAAAATTATAAGGATGTGTTAATTATGAAATATACTTATGAAGAAAAATTAAAACTTACTAAAATAGCACGCAAACCTAGAGAAAAAAGACCTCTTTTAGAATATCAAATAGAATATATAAATAAAGTTAATATAACAGAATGCGAATTAAAAACTAGAAATGGGAAAACAAAATATTATCATATTGAAAATAAAAATAAAAGAGAGAATTCACCATTAATAATAACGGTACATGGAGGAGGGTTTTGCAATGGCTATACCAAAGACGATACTGCTTTTGCAGCTATGCTTGCAGTAGAAACTAATTCAATTGTTTTAGACATTGATTATAAATTAGCCCCAGAATATACTTTTCCAGTTGCTTATGAGGAAGTATATGATATTACTAAATGGGCTTATGAGAATTCTGAAGAATTAGGTATTGATAAATCAAAAATAATACTTTGTGGAAGTAGTGCAGGAGGAAATCTTGTATCAGCAGTTGTTATGGAGGCCACTAGAACTAAGGATTTTCAGGTTAAACTTCAAATTTTAGATTACCCTGCAACTGATTTATATACTGACCCTGAGAAAAAATTAGAAGCTGATAAATTATATATGTCTTTTGAACGTGCAAGAGCCTATAATTCTTTATATACAGCTACTGAAGAAGAACTTAAAAATCCCTATGTATCTATGATATTTGCAACAAAGGATATGTTAAAGGGAATACCTGATGCTCTTGTAATAATGGGAGAGCTTGATGCGTTACATATAGAGGGAGAAAAATACGCATTTATGATGATGGAAGCAGGTGTTAAGGTTACAATAAAAAAATATTTAAATAGTAATCATGGGTTTATTGTTCATTGTATAGGAGAGGAATGGCTAGATGCCCATAGATTAATTGCTAAAACTATTAACAACATATAATAAAAAATTTAAGAATAAAGAATAGGTTCTTGTATATTCTCCTTATTTTTAACACAGACTATTGTCAATGTTAAAAATAAATAAAGCCCAAGATTTTATAGGTGCTACTACACCTGTAAATTCAACAGATAATGGGACTATCTGAGGAACCTAAAATCAAGGACTTCTTTTGTATTATAGACTGTTAGTA
>JAUNBX010000073.1:0-5468 GCA_030526875.1 Clostridium perfringens
TATATATATATAATATTCTTTCATTACTCATAGCTTCTGCTAAATGTTGAGGTCTTTGCTTTAAATCTATATTCCACCCAAAAGAAGCATGAAAAACAACTATTGCATCATATTCCTCCTGAAATATTTCATTAAATGTTCTTTTAAATGCTTCATATTGAGTACTATATACAATTGAATTAAGCGTACTGTCTATTATCTTATTTATATTTTTATATCTATCATAAAAATCACCATTTAATACTTGATAATTAAACTCCTCTTCATCATCAATATCAAAACCTTCATACATAATCTTATTTATTTCTGGATATGATTTTAATATAGACTCTGTTAACTCTATCTTCTCTTCATCTCCAATACTATCATATCCATTTTCTATAGCATCACTTATAATGTCGCTAGGGATTTTATGCTTTACTTTAAATCCAAACACTTTATACCCTCCATTCTTCCTTTAAAAATACAAAACCATCACTTTTTCTCTTATTATTTACAGTAAAACTTATAGTGTTTTCTAAACTCTCTAATGAGACTAAATTTTGACTTTCGCAAAATAATACATCTATATAATAAATTCCATCTTTAAGTGTAAGATTATCAAATGTTAACCTTATATTATTAATACCTAACTTCCAAGGTATTAAAAACTCATCTGCATTACTATTTACAGAACATATAAACTGATCCATATGTCTAAATTCACAAGGTTTAGTATATGCCCTTCTAAGCTCTACTGTAATCCCTGGTGTGCTTATATCTTCATTTAAAACCTCATATGTTATATTAAAAGTTATGGAATCACTATAATTAAAATCATGTTTATTTTCACATATAGTTACTTTTTTAAGTTTTACAAAACAACTTTTAGTTTCTATATTATTTAATTTTATAAGACTTCTGTAATAATTTTCAACTACTTCTATAGCAGAACCTATTTCCTTTATTTCACCTTTTTCAAGCCAAATAGCTCTTTCACAATAATTCTGAATAGTATCTAATCCGTGAGATACATATAGTATTGTTTTTCCTGCTTCTTTAAACTCTTTAAATTTATCCATACATTTTTTTTGAAATTCAATATCCCCTACAGACAATATTTCATCAACTATTAATATATCTGGATTTACATTTATAGCAACAGCAAATGCTAACCTTGCATACATTCCACTTGAGTATGTTTTTACAGGATAATTTATAAATTCACCAATATCGGCAAATTTTATTATATCATCTTTTACACTGTTAATCTCATCTTTGCTCATCCCCATTATACTACCATTTAAATATATGTTGTCTATTCCTGTAAGTTCTTGATTAAAACCTGTTCCAAGCTCTAAAAGAGATGCTACTCTTCCACTTATAAAAACATCTCCTGAACTTTTAAAACATACTCCTGTTAGAATTTTAAGTAAAGTTGATTTTCCAGAGCCATTACTTCCTATTATACCTAATATCTCTCCTTTATTGACATGAAAAGTTAAATTATTTAAAGCTAAAAATTCCTCTGTACTATCTTTATCAAAAGGATTTATTATTCTTTTTAATTTATTTTTTTTAGAGTTATAAATCTTATATTTTTTACAAAGATGTTCAACCCTTATAGCATAAGTCATTTTAACCCTCCATTACGAATCTAATATAAATTTTTTCATATCCCTTGCTCTTTTACTCCACGTATTTTCTTTACCTTCTATACTCAGTTGGAGTTTATAATTATAATCTTCCTTTAATTTAATGGCCTCCTTTATATTTTCTATAAATTCATTATGATCTTTACTTATTAAAGGAGATTTATATTTCCTACATTCAGGTAAATTAGTAGTCACTATTGGCTTTCCTAATGCCATATATTCAAATAATTTAACAGGTGATGTTGACTTAGTTATATCATTTATTATAAATGGAATCATTGAAACATCAAAAAATCTAGCATAATTAGGCAAATCTTTATATTCTACAGCATCAATATAATAAACATTGTTCAAATTAAGCACTCCACTTTTAGCTAAAGATTTATCATAATCTACACCAATAAGAACTATATTAATATCATGAAACTCTTTAGAAATTTTTTTTATAAGATCATAATCAAACCATTTAGCTAATGCTCCAAAATATCCTATTATTTTTTTATCTAAACTTACTATATCTTTCATTTTTTTTGGAATATTTTTATCTTTTAAGGAAGAAAAATGATTAAAATCTACACCATTTTCTATAAGCGCTAATTTTTCTACTCCTCTTATATCTTTTACCTCTTTATATAGCTCATCTGCTGTTGCTATAACATAAGTATTATCTACATCTTCTAACATAAATCTATGACTTTTTTTTATATTCTCTGTTAATTTAAAACCAGCAATATCATCTGATAATTCATCAACAAATTCATATATTATTTTAAAACCTCTAGTTAGAAACTTTTTTACATGTTTGTCATACTCAGTAAAAGATGTAGAATAAATTTGAGCAAAAGCCTTAATATGACTTTCTTTAATAATATCTAATAATCCTTCTTGTACCCAATAAATATCCGTATTTATAAGATATAAATTATCCTTTATCTTTTTACAAATTTCTATATCTTTATCTATATAAGGTGAGGATTTATAAAAATATAGAATATTTTCATCTGACAAATTTAAAGCTATATGTTGAGGTCTTTGAAACATTTTCATATTAAATCCAAAATAAACATCAAAGATTATTATTGCATCATATTTACTTTTATATATGATATTTCTCAAATCCTCTAAAAATTTATTTTTATATTGTATATCCTTTTTTTCTTCCATTTTTGTCAAGATAGATTTTATAAATGGTCTTAAAATACTTTTTATCTTCTCTTTGATACTCATAATTCACCTAAAACCCAACTTTATTTTAATATTTTACATTTATTAATTCATAAAAAATTTCAGCTTTTTTTTCCCAAGTATTTTCTAATGCCTCTTCCTTTAAATAATTATAATATTTATCATTTTTATTTATATTTATTGCATAATCTAACTTTTTTATGAATTCATTATTATTTCTACCTATTAATACTGATTTATACTTTCTGCATTCTCTTAAATCTGTTGTTACTATAGGCTTATTTAACGCCATATATTCAAAAAGTTTTACCGGATTTGTGGATTCTGTAATATCATTTAATAAAAATGGTATTATAGATACAGTAAAATACTTAGCATATAAAGGCAATTCTTTATAATCAATAACTCCTAAGTAGTGAATATTCTTCATACCTTCTATACCACTCTTTTTGAATTCATTATCATATAAAAATCCTATTAGAATTATTTCATAATTAGGTCTTTCCTCAGCTATTTTCTTTATAAGTTTATAATCAATCCATTTAGCTAGTGCTCCAAAATATCCTATTATAACATTTCCTGTATCAAGAATACCTTTAATCTTTTTAGGAACCCTCTCACTTTGATTTTGCCAATGACTATATTCTACCCCATTACTCGCCATTGCAACATTATTCATACCTCTTATTGCTATTACATCTTCCATTAACTTATCAGCAGTGACTAAAATAAAGTTATTTTTATTTATTAATATATTTTTATGTCTCTCATAAATAAAATCAGGTAATTCTCCTGATATCTCACTTGATAATTCATCTATATACTCATACACTATGTTAAATCCATTATTTAAATATTTATCTTTTATATATTCTTCATTTAAAAATATATCTGTTGAATATAATAATAAAAACTTCTTTTTATTACTATATTTTAATATATCAAATAAAACATTTTGAAGAATATAATTAGACATATTCACTAAATATAGCCTATCCTTCAACTTTTTCATTCCTTTTATATTAGAATCAAATAGTTCCGATGTTCTATAAAAATAAAGAAATCCCTTGTCCGAAAGCTTTATTGCCATATGCTGAGGTCGTTGAAACAATGGTATGTTCCATCCTACCCGTGAATCAAAAACTATTATAGAGTGATACTCTTCACAATTTATTACATCTTTAAGTTCATTATAATACAGGCTATATATTTTTCTATAGTTATAGCTATTGTTATTAAATGAGGATATAATTCTATATTTTATAGATTTTAATATCTTTTTTAATACAACCTTAAATCCAGAATCATTAGAAATTTTCATGCATTTTTTTATTAAATTCTTAAAATTCATCTAAATCCTCCTTCAACTTATTTTGACCATTTATGCTCTAGAATTATAAATCCTTCTCCCCTATATTTATCATTCATTACAAACTTATAAGCTTTCATTTTTCTATATATTTCTTTATTATCTGATAAAAAAACTATATCTAAATAATAAATTCCAGACATCAAATTAAGATTTTTTAAATTAAAACATATCCTATTATTCCCCAATGAAGATGGTATCTTTTTACCTGAATCTATACTATTAAAAGAACATACAAACTGATCATTTTCTCTATTTTCATTTAGATAATTATCAGTTTTTCTTATTTCTATAACCATTGAAGCATTAGAAACTTCATTAGATTTTATACTATAAATAATTTCTATCTCTAGATCATTTAAATAACTTATTTCTTCTGAAAGTTTATTTATCTTAATATCTATAATTGCATTATTTATAATATTTTTACTGGCTTCTACATTATTTTTCGGAAGAAAACTTAAGTTATAATACCTTTCTACCACTATAATTGAATTCCCATCATCTACAATCTTTCCTTTATCGATCCATATAGCTCTGTCACAAAACCTTTTTACTGTGCTTAATCCATGTGAAACATATAGTATGGTCTTCCCTCTCTTTTTAAAATCATTAAATTTTTCTAAGCATTTAACTTGGAACTTAATATCCCCTACAGATAGAATTTCATCTACAATCAAAATATCCGGATCAATATTTATAGCTACAGAGAAAGCTAATCTTGCAAACATCCCACTTGAATAATTTTTAACTGGTTGATATAAAAACTCTCCTATATCAGCAAAATCTATTATATCTTTAATTTTTCTATCTATTTCTCTTTTCTTCAGTCCATTTAAACTTCCATTAAAATATATATTTTCGTAACCTGAAAGTTCCATGTCAAAACCTGAACCTAGCTCTAGTAATGATGATATTCTACCATTTACACCTATATCTCCATAAGTTTTAAAAGCTACTCCAGTTAAAATTTTTAAAAGAGTCGATTTTCCAGCACCATTATTTCCTATTATCCCAACTGTTTCTCCTTTATTTATAGTAAAAGAAATATTATTTAAAGCGTAAAACTTACTCATTTCAAACTTTTTATGTATTATAGATTTTATTTTTTTTTTATTCTTATTATAAATTTTATACACTTTTATAACTTTATTTACTTCTACAGCTTTTTCCATAATATATTCTCCTATTTATATAATTTACAAACATAATAATAGTTTTTTTATAGTTAAACTTCCTTCTTCTATTCTTTATTTTTAGCAATAATTTATTTTAATAAA
>JAUNBX010000073.1:5568-7786 GCA_030526875.1 Clostridium perfringens
TTCCCTATAAAACATCATCAAATTCCGGTCTAAATCTACTAAATTCTTTAGAAGCAAATATAAATAAAAGTAAGATAATTATCCAAAAATATATACTATATGTGAGAGTAGTAATATTAGTTCCTAAAAAAGCATCTCTAAATAATTCTATTAAATAATATAATGGGTTTATTTTTAAAACTATTCCTAACCATGATATGCTTTTTTCAATAGGTAAATCTCCACTTTGCCACATAATTGGACAAGTCCAAAATAAAAATTGCATAATTACTCCTATAGCATGTAATATATCCATAGACATAACCACCCATGTAGCTAGTAATCTAGTCAGTGCAGATAAGAATACTATAGTTGCTATTACTGCATATATGAGTTTAAAATAATTTATAATATTTAACACTCCATTCACCCCAAAAATTATAAAAGTTATACAAAGTAAAATTAAGAATGTATAAAAGCTTATAAATATCCTTATATTAGGTAATATCTCTACAGGAAACTTAACCTTTTTAACTAAAAAAGATTGATTTCTTATGGAGCTAGCACCTGAAACTATCACATCTGATATAAAAATCCAAGGAACATATGCAGAAACAAGCCATACTAAATAAGGAACTTCTATATCTCCTGTTATACTCCTCATCCCTGAAGAAAAAATAAGCCAAAATACACTTATCATGGCTAGAGGTCTTATAACAGCCCAAACTATACCAAGTTTTGCATTTGCGAATTCTTGTCTAAATTCCTTTTTTGATAAATCAGCTATAGTAAACCAATTAGAATAAATACTTTTTTCTATTTTAATCCAATCCTTCAACTAATCCACTTCCTTATTACTCTTCTATCTATACATTGTTTTCATTATTTTATAAAAATATACATCACAAAGTAATACGTTCTCTATAAAAATCACCAACTATTATCATAACTTTAAAATATATAAAAAAATTAGGATACTAGTTTCGAATAATATATTCATCTACTAATATCCTAATAGTTTAAAGAAATAATTATAGCATTTCTACAGTATATTTATCTCTTAATTCTTTTATTAATTCTAAATATTTTTGTTCTTGCTTTTGATTTAATAATTGTTTTAAAGCACCTTCTTTTATTTCTTCAAAAGCCTTTGTTGAACTATCTTTTTTATCCGATACTTTTATTAAGTGGTATCCAAATTGAGTTTTTACTGGGTCACTAACTTCACCTACTGGTAAAACAAAAGCAACTTCTTCAAATTCAGGAACCATCATTCCTTTAGAGAATGCTCCTAAATTTCCGCCTTGTTCTTTTGAAGGACAAGAAGAATATTGAGTTGCTGCATCTTCAAAGCTTAATTCATTTGAAGTAATTTTTTCTTTTATTTCTTTTGCAAGATCTTCTGAATCAACTAATATATGTTTTGCAGTTACATTAGCTGGTTCTACAAAAGCTTCTTTATTTTCATTATAATATTTTAAAACTTCTTCATCTAAAACAGTAACTTCTGATAAAACTTTACTCATAACTATTTGAGCTAATAACTCTTTAGATATTTTGTTAATTTGTTCAGTGTATTCAACTGATTTATCTACTCCTGTTTCTTTTCCTAATTCATACATTAATTCAAAGGCAATTGCTTGTTCTAATATATTTCTTCTTCCTTGTTCATTATCCATCATTGCTTGTTGTTGAGCTGGATATCTTGATATAACTTCTGTAATATAATCTGAAGTTATATCTCTTCCTGATACTCTTGCTAAAACTTTATTATCCATAATAAAATCTTCCTTTCTTTCATTCAAATTTAAAATTTTATTGTTTAATTTATCATAATAAAAAAGTATTTATAAATACCAATTAAATATTTTACAATTTAAACGATTAATTGATTTTTATGATTTTTAATAAATAATATGAAAATTATACAATATATTTATATAAAATGAAAAAGCCTAGCTTCTGCTAGGCTTTTTGGTGGCTCGAACTGGAATCGAACCAGTGACACGAGGATTTTCAGTCCTCTGCTCTACCGACTGAGCTATCGAGCCATATGACCTGGCAACCACTTACTCTCCCACATAGTCTCCCATGCAGTACCATCAGCCTCTAAAAGCTTAACCTTCGTGTTCGGAATGGAAACGGGTGTTACCTTAAAGAGCATTATCACCAGATATTTGAAAGATATTCTTTCAAAATTGCACTAAGTATTAATTTTGAGTTAATTGGTCAAGCCCTC